>JACDAN010000116.1 GCA_013695385.1 Actinomycetota bacterium
AGTGGAAGCTGAAGGCGGCGAGAAACGCGAACGGCCGCGTGAACGGGATCAGCAGGAACGGCACGACGAGCAGGTCGAGGAACAGGCCGCTGTAGCTCATGAAGAGCCCGACATGGGGCTCGTCGAAGAGGCCCCCGATCACCGGGAAGTCGGTGCGGTCGGCGATCCACATCGTGAGCGGCTGACCTCGCAGCCAGTCGCCGTTCCACTTCGCGATCGAGGCGAAGACGAAGACCACCCCGATCTGTGCGCGGAGGAGCCAGAGCGACCACGTCGGCACCGTCTGGGGCCAGTTCTTCCCCGAGAGTCGCCGGTCGAGCGACCAGACGCGATGCGCCGGGACGATCGCCATCAGCAGGGCGAGGATCGAGACGAAATAGAAATGGTTGAGGTACCGCGCCTGCTCGAGCAGGAAGACGTAGGTGAATCCGAGGAAGAAGAGCGGCGCCGCTATCCGGTAGGCGAACCCGACCATGATGCAGGCGGCGAGCACGCCGAGCGCGGCGAAGTGCCAGTACATCCCGTTCCCCGGCCACGGCTGCACCCACCCGAATCCGTAATAGGTGAAGTGAAAGGTCGGGTCGATGAAGTACCGGGCGATCCAGTCGTTCGTGAAGTAGCGCCAGACCTCCCAGAGAAGAATGGCGCCGAAGAGCATCCGGAAGACCGCGAGCGAGGCCCCGTCGACCGGCTCGAACAGGCGATGGACGAGCCTGCGGGCCCGGGAAGGCGTCTCGACCGCTGCAGCTGGGCGCGGGGCAACCGGTGCAAGGGTCCTCTGAGCCATCTCCTGCTTCCGTAGATTGCCAGGGAGATGCTGCTTTCGAGATCCTGGAGCCTGACCGACGCTCTGCAAGCGCCCGCCCGCCAGGCGGCGACCCTGGAGGAGATCGAGCATCGTCCCTGGCCTCTCGTCGACCAATCCTGGGCCATGGGACAAACCTGGGACGAGCTGCTCTTTGCGCACTGGCGGGTGCCTGCCGACCCGCTGCGGTCGCAACTTCCGGCCGGCCTCGAGCTCGATCTCTTGGACGGCGAGGCCTGGTTGGGCGTGACAGCGTTTCGGCTCACGAGCCTGCGGGCCCGTGGGCTTCCGCCGCTGCCGTTCGCGTCGGCCTTCCTCGAGCTGAACACGCGAACCTATGTGACAGCGGACGACAAGCCCGGCATCTGGTTCTTCAGCCTTGACGCCGAGAGCGGGATCGCCGTGGAGGGGGCCCGCCGCGGCTACAAGCTCCCGTACTTCAGAGCCGACATGCGCGCCGTATGGGGCGATGGCTGGCTCCTGTACGAGAGCCGACGCCGCGATGGACGCGGCGCGCCCGGGGCGTTCCGGGCTCGGTACAGGGCCGACGGCGAGGTCTTCAATGCCGAGCGGGGCTCCCTCGCACACTTCCTGACGGAGCGCTACTGCCTCTACGCGACCGGCGGCGATGGCCGGCTGTATCGCGCCGAGATCCATCACCGGCCGTGGCCGCTGCAGTCGGCCGAGCTCGAGTTGGAGGAGAACACGGTGACGCCGCGGGGCGTCGATCTCCTCGACGAGGCTCCGTTTCTCCACTATTCGGAGCGGCAAGACGTCTTAATCTGGGCCCTGGAGCCCGCCGTCTGATGCTGGACGCGGTCGTCGTCGGTGCCGGGCCGAACGGGCTCGCGGCTGCGATCACGCTCGCCCGCGAGGGCAGATCGGTGCTCGTCGTCGAGGCCGAGGAGACGGCCGGCGGCGGGATGAGGTCGATGCAGCTCACCGAGCCGGGCTTCGTCCACGACGTCTGTTCGGCGATTCACGCGACGGCCGTCGGTTCGCCGTTCTTCGGCGACCTGCCGCTCTCCGAGCACGGCCTGGAGTTCATCCAGCCGCCGTCTCCGCTCGCCCATCCACTCGACGACGGCACCGCGATCATGATGGAGCGGTCGGTGGAGGAGACGGCGGCGGGCCTCGGTGCCGACGGCCCGAAGTACCGCCGGATCTTCGATCCGCTCGTCCGCGACAAGGGCAGGCTCATTCCGTTTCTGCTCGGGCCCCGGCCGCTGCCGCGGCATCCACTGGCTGCCGCCCGCTTCGGCCTCCTCGGGCTGCGTTCCGCGGTGGGCCTGAACCGGCGGTTCGACGAGGAGCGGACGAAGGTGTTCTTTGCCGGGCTCGCGGCGCATTCGATCCAATCGCTGAGGCGAAGCCCCACCGCCTCGTTCGGCCTGGTGCTCGGGCTTCTCGGACACGCGTACGGCTGGCCGGTCGCCCGGGGCGGGTCACAGGCGATCGCCGATGCGATGGTGTCCTACCTCAGATCACTCGGCGGCGAAGTCGAGACGGGACGTCGGGTGGAGACGCTCGATGAGCTTCCGACGGCGAAGGCGACCCTGCTCGACCTGGCGCCACGGGGAGTGATTCGGGTCGCCGGCCACCGCCTACCCGACCGCTACCTCCGCGCGCTCCGCCGTTACCGGTACGGCCCCGGGGTCTTCAAGGTCGACTGGGCACTCGACGGGCCGGTGCCGTGGCGGGCGGAGGAGTGCTCGCGCGCGGCGACTCTTCACCTGGGCGGGTCATCGGAGGAGATCGTCGAGTCTGAGGACGCCGTCTGGCGGAACGAGGTGACCGATCGCCCGTACGTCCTCGCCACTCAGCCGAGCCTCTTCGACGACTCCCGCGCCCCCAACGGTCGTCACACGTTCTGGGCGTACTGCCACGTTCCGAATGGGTCGCCGGTCGACATGACCGATTCGATCGAGCGGCAGATCGAGCGGTTCGCGCCGGGTTTTCGCGACCGGATCATCGCGCGACACACGATGAGCTCGGTCGAGATGGAGGCCCACAATCCGAATTACGTCGGGGGCGACATCAACGGCGGAGTGCAAGACCTGTTGCAGCTCTACACGCGGCCGGCGATCAGGCTGAACCCCTACTCGACGCCGGTCGACGGCCTGTATCTGTGCTCGTCGTCGACCCCACCGGGCGGGGGCGTCCACGGGATGTGCGGCTATCTGGCCGCGAAAGCAGTGCTGAGCGGGTAAAGAGTTCGTAAAAACCGCATTTCCAGCGCTTTTTCCCGGTGTGAACGGGAAGACTGAAGAGGACAAACTAGGGGGAGGGTGTTCATTTGAGACGTTTGATTGTTCTTTCGTGTCTACTGCTCGGCGCGCTTGCGCTTTTGCCGATCCGGGCCACGGCGGGAAGAAGTCGAAGAAGCACCACAACAAGTACACGTTCACGGTGACCACGACGGACAACGGCTCCTGCGGCACGCCGTGGGCGACCGACACCGTCCAGCGGACGTTCCGGGTCAAGCGGAACCATGACGGCTCGTACACGCTGACACGGTTCGACCGCGGTCACTTCGTCACGCTCGCCGGGAGGAGCCCGGGCGCCTGTGACACCACGGGTAGGCACGGGCAGACGATCCGCGCCGGCGTGACCGGTCGGATGCGCGGTTTCATCCGCGGAACCGTCACCGACGGAACGTTCAACCGGAACGCCACGTGCACCGGCCCCGAGTGCGGGTTCACCGATGTGTTTCTCGCGACGTTCTTCGGGCCGACTGCGAAGTTCTCGTGCTTCGAGAACAGCATGGACTGCAAGTTCAACTTCAACTACACCGCGCCGCGCCAGCGGCCGCTCCTGTTCCGCCACTGGCAGGACAAGGGCAAGGGTGCCGGGACCTTCCTCAAGGAGGAGTTCCACGGCGACATCGCCGACGCCTAGAGGCGTTTGCCACTGGACTGTCGGGAGCCCGCTACGGCGGGCTCCCGTGTTTTCCGCTCCCGTTTAGCCTTCCGGGGTGACTCCGCAGCGGCGCATCGCATTCGTCTCCGTCGTCGCCGCGGTCGTGTTGATCGTTCTCAAGCTCAGCGCGGGGATCGGAAGCGGCAGCCTCGGGCTGATCTCCGAGGCGATCCATTCGGGAACCGATCTCGTTGCCGCGCTCTTGACGTTCTTCGCCCTCGGCGTCGCGGGGCGGCCTGCGGATTCGGGGCACCCGTTCGGCCACGGGAAGGCCGAGCACCTGGCGGCTCTCGCCGAGGCGACGATCCTCGTCGTGGCGAGCCTGTTCATCTCCTACCGGGCCGTCAAGAATCTCACCGGCGTCTCCGAGTCCGAGGTCGAGGCGACGTGGTACGCCTTCCTCGTGATCGCGATCGTCATCCTCGTCGACGCAAGCCGGACGGTCGTTTCGCGCCGTGGGTCCCGCCTGTACGGGAGCGCCGCCCTGCAGGCGAACGCCCTGCACTTCGGGACCGACCTCGCGGGCTCCTTCGCGGTGCTCGCCGGCCTGCTCTTCGTCGCCGGTGGTTACCCCGGGGCGGACTCGATTGCCGCCTTGTTCGTCGCCGTGCTCGTCCTGCTGGCCGCCTCGCGGCTGATCAAAGGCAACGTGGACGTCTTGATGGACCGTTCGCCTTCGGACGCCGATGCCGCCGCCCGGGAGGCGATCGAGCGGCTGGCACCGAGGATCGAGCTCCGTCGCCTGCGCCTCCGGCGATCGGCCGGGCGGCACTTCGTCGACGTCGTGATCGGTGTTCCGCCGGGGGCCGGGGTCGGTCAGGGCCACGCCGCCGCCGATGCGGTCGAGCGAGCCATCCAGGGCGCGCTGCCCGAGAGCGACGTCGTCGTCCACGTCGAGCCGCGGACCGAGGAGGAATTGCGCGAGCGGGTGCTCGCCGCGGCCCTCGGCGTCCCGCGCGTCCGGGAGGTGCACAACATCCACGTGGTCGCGGTGGACGGCGGGATCGAGATCGGCCTTCACCTGAAGCTGCCGGGCGAGATTTCGCTGGCGGAGGCGCACGGCGTCGCGTCGGAAGTCGAGGGCGCAATCGCTGACGACTTGCCGGCCGTCGTCTCGGTCCAGACACACCTGGAGCCTCTCCGCGACCCGGCGACGGGCGAGCGGTCGGGCGAAGCGGGGGAGGAGGACCTCGCGGCTCTCGTCGAGCGGCTCGTGGGCGAGCCGCCGCGCGAGGTCCGCCTCGTCCGGACGGAACACGGGCTGCTCGCGTTCGTGACTCTGCGGGTGGCGCCGGAGCGGACGCTGGCGGAGGCGCACCGGCTCGCGTCCGAAGTCGAGGAGCAGATCAGGGCCGAGCGGCCGGACATCGGCGACGTCGTCGTCCACACCGAGCCGTGAGCAACGGTTACGCCGAGACGCGCAGCAGAGCCTCCGCTTCGCCGATGTAGCGCGTGGCGCCGACGGAGCGGTAGAAGGCGAGCGCGCGTTCGAGCTGCTCGTCCGCCTCGGCCCGCCGCCCCTCCTTCACAAACGCCTCCGCGGCGCGGAGACGCGCGTACGCTTCTTCGACCCGGGCACCGATCTCGTCGTAGATGGCTGCCGCGCGGACGTAGTCGCGCTCGACGAACGCGAGCGCCGCTTCGCGGTAACGAGATGGAGTCCCCAACTCTCCGCGGGAAAGCTCGGCGCCGAGGGCGAACGCATCGAGCAATTCGAGCACCGACGCGCCGAGGGCGAGCGCCTTGTCCGACGTCAGGTCGCGCGCGCCGAGCTCCTGAACGAGCCGAGCGGCCACGTCGCGGTCGCCCGTCTGCAGTTCCACGTACGCCGCGATCGCGAGCCACGGCGTGACGACCTGCGGGTCCTGAATCTCGCGCGCCCGCTCGAGTCCTCGCCGCGCATCCGCCGCTGCTCCGTCGCCGTCACCGCGAGCGACGCGGATCAGCGTCCGGACTGCGTAGCACTGAGGCTCCTGGTAGTGCGGCGATCCCGCCACGGCGGTGGCAATGAGATCGTCGGCTATCGCGAGCGCCTCGTCCCATTCGCCGGCGTGGTACATGCCGTCGGCCAGGTTCCCGCGGATGAACAAGATCGAATAGGTTTGGCCGAAGCGCTCGGCGGCCCGCAGTGCCTGCTCTGCGAGCTCGCGCGCTTGGGGATCGCCGTGCACCGAGAGCACGTAGCCCAGGTTGATGTATCCGCGCGTTACCTGCGGTAACCCCGCCGTCTCAGCGATCTCGATGCCGGCCTCGATGTCGGCGCTGCCGTCGGGATCGCCGGCGAGACACCGTGCGCTTCCGATCGTGATGCTCGCCTCCGACCGGACGTCGGGCAGGTCGAGCTCCTCGGCGAGCGAGAGTGCCTGTCGGCCGAGCTCGATCACGGCCGGGTCGCCCGCGGTCATCTGCCTGCGCGCGATGTGGCTCAGGACGCGGGCCTTCGCGATTGAAGGTGGCAGGCCGTCGACAAGGTGGCCAGCCTGCTCGAGCCGGGCGGACGCTGCGGCGCGATCGCCGCGGTACCACGCGATATGGGAAAGGCGCACCGCGGCCTCGGCGGCCGCTGCGCGGTCGCCGAGCTCCAGAAGGCGCGACGTTGCCGCCTCCAGGAGATCCTCGCCGCTCATGTCCGCTTCGGAACCCGCCTTTCCCGCGCCGAGGAGGAGGTAGGCGTACTCGTCGTCGGTCTCGCTCGACAGTTCGAGCGCGCGCTGATAGAAGCCTTGCGCGGCCGGGTACGCGGCAAGCGCGAGCGCGCGGTCGCCGGCGGCTCTGAGTACGCGGCGGGTGCGCTCCGCGAGTTCTTCAGTGGGTTGGCTCGCGGCTCCGGCCAAGTCGAGCGCCGCCACGTAGTGGTGCGCGAGGACCTCGACCTTGTCCTCGGCGCGCCCGAGCGACTCGATCCACTCCGCCGCGCGCAGGTGCTTCTCCGAGCGCGCGCCGCGGGGGATCTGGCCGTACGCGACGTCCCTCACGAGCGTGTGTCGAAACGCATATTCCGTCTCGCCCGCGATCGACGCGTGACGCGCGCGCTGAGCAAGCTCTCGCCGGACGAGCCCGTGCAGCGACCGCTCGACGGCATGCCGGTCGGCGCCCGCGAGGTGCGCGACGCCTCCGGCCCAGAACACCTTTCCGAGTACGGCCGCGTTCTGGAGGAGCTCCTTGTCGCCGCTTTCGAGCGCGTCGAGACGGGCGGCGATCAAACCCTGCACTCCTTCCGGAAGCTCGTCCGGCTCGCGTCCCTCGAGGACGAGGCGGGCGAACTCCTCTGCGTACAGCGGATTGCCTTCCGCACGCTCGAGTAGCGCCGACTGCGTTTCGACCGGGAGCACCGCACGCTCGAGCAACGCGTGTACGAGCCGGCTCGTCTCGTCGCGCGTCAGCGGCGACAGCGACAGCGTCGTCGCGTTCGGCTTGCCGCCTCCCCACGCCGGGCGCTGAGCCAGGAGCTCCGGCCGCGCCGTCGCCACGACGAGAAGCGGCACGTCGCTCGACCACTCCACGAGCTCGTCGACGAAATCGAGCAAGGCGTCGTCTGCCCAGTGCAGGTCCTCGAAAACGAGCACGAGCGGACGGCGGTCGGCGAGCGCCTCCAGGTACTGGCGCCACGCGGCGAACGCCTCCGCCTGCACGTCTCCATGTGTCAGGTCCCCGGTTTCCGCGCCGACGAGCGGGCGCAGGTGCCGCCCGACCCAGTCTCGGTTCTCGAGGCCGAGCCCGTCGATTGACGCATGCAGCTTCCGTGCCGTTTCGGCGGCCGCATCCGTCTCGAGGATTCCAGCCTCGGCCTTCACCATCTCAGCGAGCGCCCAGTAGCTGACGCCCTCGCCGTACGGCAGCGACCGCCCCTGCCTCCACGTCGTCAGGTCGGGATCGGCGTAGAGGTGCCTGAACAGCTCGTGGACGAGCCGGCTCTTGCCGATCCCGGGGACGCCGACGAGCGTCACGAGTTGGGGTTCGCGCGCCTCGCGCACGCGCTCGAAGGTCCGGATCAAGAGATCGAGCTCCGTCTTCCGCCCCACGAGCGCCGTGCGGATCTCCTGCGCGACGTCGACGCCGAACCGCGCACGCGGCTCGAGAGGCTCCCACACGCTGATCGCGTCGGCCTTTCCCTTCGCCTCGACCGGCGCGTGCTCGCGGTACTCGATCGCGCGCTGCGTCGCGCGGTAGGTCGTCTCGTCGACAAGGATCCCGTCGACCGGCGCCGCGGACTGTAGTCGAGCGGCCGTGTTCACGACGTCGCCGGACGCCATCCCCTCGCCGGCATCCGGCCGCGCGCCGAGCGCAATCAGCGCCTCGCCGGTCGTGATCCCGACCCGGACCCGGAACTCGCCGTCCTGCTGCGCTGCGTCGCGGATGGCGAGGGCAGCGCGTACCGCGCGCTCGGGGTCATCCTCGTGGGCGACGGGCGCGCCGAAGAGCGCCATGACCGCGTCGCCGATGAACTTCTCGACCGTGCCGCCGAACCGCTCGAGCTCCACCCGTACGCGCTCGTGGTACCGCGAGAGCAGCGCGCGCACGTCCTCGGGATCCAGGCGCTCAGCTTGGGCCGTCGATCCCACGAGGTCGCAGAAGAGGACGCTCACGACCTTTCGTTCCTCCCGCGCGGTACGCTCGTCGAGCGGAGCTCCGCAACCCGAGCAGAAGCGCGCGTCGGCCGGGTTCTCGCGGCTACAGGCCGGGCAGATCTTCATGCTTGGAAACGAGTATGACTCCGAAGCGGCGAAGCGTACCCCCGGTGCCAGACACTCGTCATGTCCGCGGGAGAGGTGTCAAGTGAAGCTCTGCATGTTTTCTCCGAGGGGGCAGGGGCTGAAGCGCGGCTGGCCCGGGCGGATCGAGGGCGACCGGGTGATCCAGCTCGCCGCGCAGACGCTTCAGTCGTTCTTCACCGGCGGCGGACAGTCGCGTGAGCACGCGGAGTACCCGCTCGCCGAGGTCGACCTGCGGCCGCCCATCCTCAAGCCGCCGTCGGTACGCGACTTCTACGCGTTCGAGCAGCACGTCGAGACCGCACGGGCCAAGCGGGGCCTCGAGGTACCGGAGGAGTGGTACCGCATCCCGGTCTTCTACTTCTCCAACCCATCGGCGATCTTCGGACCCGAGGACGAGGTGCCCTACCCCGAGGAGACGCAGGAGCTGGACTACGAGCTCGAGGTCGCCGCCGTCATCGGCGCGAAAGGCCGGATCGGAGGCTTCACGATCATGAACGACTGGTCGGCTCGGGATTTGCAGCGGGAAGAGATGAGGGTCGGGCTGGGACCGGCGAAGGGAAAGGACTTCGCGACCAGCCTGGGTCCCGTCGTCGTGACACCGGACGAGTTCGACGGCTCCTCGGCCACCATGGTTGCCCGGGTGAACGGCGAGGAGCGCTCACGCGGCGATCTCGCCGACCTGCACCATTCGTGGGAAGCGATCGTCGCCCAGGCGGCCCGTAATACCGAGCTCTGCCCGGGCGACATCCTCGGCTCGGGCACCGTTGGTACGGGCTGCATCCTCGAGCATGGCGACGAGCGGTGGCTCCAACCGGGAGACGTCGTCGAGCTCGAGGTCGAGGAGATCGGCGTACTGCGGAACCGGATCGCGCCCGGTTAGAGATCTTTCCGGCTGAAGGCCGCGAGGGTCAGGCCGAGAGCGGCGACGAAATAGGTCGCGACCCAGAGCTGAAGGTTCGAGCCGGCCGCCTGCGCACCGCCGAAGGGCCCGAGCTGGATTGCAAGGCCGGTGAAGCCGCGGCTCTCCGACGTGATCCGGTAGAGCGCGTCCTGGTACAGGGCCTCGAAGGGCAGCGCCCACGACGTTCGTTCGGCCACCGTCTGAAGCGTGTCGGAGTTGAGCGCCTCTCCGATCTGGCCCAGCAGGCCGGCGACGAGCCCTGCGCCGAACACCATGAAGATCGCAATCCCGTTCGCGGTCGCGGAGAGGAAGACGGAGCCCAGGAGGCCGAGGACGGCGATAACGAGAACGCCCGCGGCGAGCTCCGCCCCCGGGCGCAGAAACTGATCCGGCCACCAGTCGCCCGCCGCGCGGGTGATCAGCGCGCACGCCGTGAACACGGCGAAGACGTAGGGGACGCAGACCGCCGCGGCGCCGAGGAGTCGACCGACCAGAAGCGCGCTCCGGCCGAGCGGCCGTACGACCAGCGGCTGGAGCAGGCCGCGCTCCGCGTCGCCGCGGACCGCACCCAGAGTCAGAAACGCCGCCAGGACGGCGCCGAGGAAGAGCGTCCCGAACATCGAGAGCCCGAAGAGCGTTCCGCCGGTCAGTTCCTTCTCCTCGACCGGAAGCTCACCCCCGAACTGCTGCACCTCCTCGAACGCCGTGTCGGCGCCCAGCCAGTACAGCGCGAGGTAGAGGGCGGTCAGCACGAGGACCACGTGGAAGATCCGCCGTCGCAACGCTTCCTCGAGCGCGTAGAGCGCGATGATCGGGACCGCCCTCACGCCTCGTCCCCGCCGACTGCCTGGAGGTACTCCTCCTCGAGGCTCGTGGCCAGAACGTGAACGCCGTAGATCCGGTGCCCCTCCGCCACCAGCTGCTCGACGAGCGCCGGAACCTCGTCCCGGCCGGCGTCAGCGAAGTGCTTGAAGCCGCGATCCGTCTCGATCTCGACGCCTCGAGGCCGCGAGAGCTCGGCCGGGGATCCGGCGGCGACAACAGCGCCGTGGGAAAGGATCACCACCCGGTCGCACACAAGCTCGACCTCGCTCAACAGGTGCGAGTTCAGAAGGACGCCGATGTTCCGCCGACGGAGCTCTTCGAGAAGCGCTCGCACGGTCCGACGGCCCGCGGGATCGAGCGCGCTCGTCGGCTCGTCGAGCAAGAGAACCTGCGGCGTCCCCACCAGGGCCTGGGCGATTCCGAGGCGCTGCTGCATCCCCTTCGACATCGCGTCGACCCGGACCCGATGGGCCTCCGCGAGCCCCACGAGATCGAGCAGCTCCCGGCGCTCCGATTGGCCACCGTGGGATCCGGCCAGGCGCTGGTGAAGCCGGAGCACTTCCTCCGCCGAGTACCAACCGGGGAAGCGGAAGAGCTCCGCGAGGTACCCGAGCGCGGCCCGTGCCGCCGGCGAGCCGGCGGGAGAGCCGCAGATCTCCGCCCTACCGCGCGAGGCGCGAATCAGCCCGCAGGCGATCTTGACGAGCGTGGATTTCCCGGCGCCATTGGGGCCGAGAAGACCGACGAGCTCGCCGGGCTCGACGGTCAGGTCGACGCCCTTGAGCGCATCGATCCGGCCGTAGCGCTTCGCGATGTCGTGGACGGCGAGAGCCGGGGGCATCTCCCGGCAGGTTACGGTCGGGCCGCCGATATCCTGTCGCCATGCCCACCTACCAAGTCCGCGGCGACGTTCCGCGCAAGCGCCACATCCAGTTCCGCGACAACGGGACGCTCCTGACCGAGGAGGTCATGGGCCTCGAGGGCTTCACCGGGAATGAGTCGATCCTGTACCACCTGACCTCGCCCTGCCGGATCAAGGAGCTCGGCGACTTCCAGCCGATCAAGCGCGACGAATGGGTGCCCGACGCGCACGCGCACCGGCACTTCAAGACGATCGGAATCGAGCCCGAGGGGGACGAGGTCTCGGGCCGGAAACTCCTGATGTGGAACAAGGACGTCGAGATCTCGCTCGTCCGCCCGAAGGAGTCGATGAACTACTTCTTCCGGAACGGCGAGGGCGACGAGGTCTATTTCGTCCACGAGGGGACGGGCACGCTGCACACCACCTTCGGCGACCTGCCCTACAAGGAGGGCGACTACGTCGTCATCCCGCGCGGCACGACCTACCAGTTCGAGCCGTCAGGGCCGCAGCGGTATCTCCTCTTCGAGACGCCGGGGTTGATCGAAGTTCCGAAGCGCTACCGGAATGACTACGGCCAGCTGATGGAGCACGCGCCGTTCTACCACCGAGACATCCATCCGCCGGCCGAGCTCCAGACCTTTCGTGACCGTGGCGAGTTCCAGCTCAAGATCCGGGTGCGGGACGGGTACCAGGACTACGTCATCGACTACCACCCGTTCGATGTCGTCGGCTGGGACGGCTACCTCTACCCGTGGACGTTCAACATCAACGATTTCGAGCCGATCACCGGGCGGATCCACATGCCGCCCCCCTCGCACCAGACCTTCTCCGGCCCGAATTTCGTCATCTGCTCGTTCTGTCCGCGCAAGCTGGACTTCGATCCGATGGCGATCCCGATCCCGTATCACCACTCGAATCTCCAGAGCGAGGAGATGATCTATTACGTCGACGGCAGCTTCTCGTCGCGGAAGGGGATCGAGGTCGGGTCGGTGACGCTGCATCCGTCGGGGATTCCGCACGGGCCGCACCCCGGTCTTGCGGAGAAGTCGATCGGGATGGCGGAGACGCACGAGCTCGCCGTCATGTGCGACACCTTCCATCCGCTGAAGCTCACGAAGCTCGCGAAGGGCCTCGACGACGGGCAGTACGCGTACTCCTGGTACACGGAGGACGGCGTGCCGGGCTCGTACGACGCCGACCCGGCCGGCGCTACCTCACACTTCTAGCCGGGACGGCTCGGTCGGGCCCCCGTGGGTCAGCAGCAGCCGATTCTCGGGGAATTTCAGGATGCGATGCGCCGCGAGCCGCACCTCGTCCATCGACTCACCCGGGCGAAGCCAGCTCGCCGGGCAGAGCCTTGCCCGGCCGTCTCCGCCCAGAACCGTGTCGCCGAGGACGGTGGCCTTGTGGCTCGGCAGCCAGTAGGCGACCTCCTGAAGATGGTGCATCGGCAGTGCCTCGACACCACCGGGAAGTGAGTCGCCCAGATTGAACGCCTTGGGATCGCTAACCTGCTCGTCGAACCACTTCCCGGCGGGCTCGTAGGCCCAGATTGAGGCTCCTGCGTAGCGGTCGCGGATCTTCAGGGCGCTCCTGACATGCCAGTAGATCGTGATCAGAATCGACGGCGGGCCGTGATGTTGAACCTCTCGATCGAGCGCCTCCCAGAGGCGCGCGGCATCCTCTTCGTCCGCGGGAATCTGGGGATCGAACAGGACGAGCGAGCCGGTGGCGACACAGGCGTAGGAGGAGACGATCTCTTCCCAGCCGCCATTCCTCGCATCTTCGGGCTCCCAGTCGGGATGCGGTGACGTCCAGTGCCAGAGGCGTGGAGCGATCTCGTGCACGTCCATCTGTCAGGACGGTACTAGGCCCCCGCGGACACGACGAGTGTCTGACACCGGACATGTCTGCGTACGGTTGCGGCCTTGGCGTTCCTGGCCATGCCCCAACCGTTCGACTTCGAGCTGACGACCGAGCGGTTCCGCGTCTTCGGGACCGACCTCGCGAACCTTTGGCACGAGGGCGGGCTTCACCGGATCGTCGGCGGGCGAGAGGTGCGGATCGAATCCTCGTTAGGCGGCGTCGACGTCGAGCCGCTCGACGACGAGACCCGTGCGGTCATCCTCAAGCTGCTGGGAGCCGAGTTCGATCTGAACGCCTTCGCGCCACCGGATCCGGTGCTCACGCCGATCGTGGAGCAGCTGCGCGGATTCCGTCCGGCGCTCGCCCCCGATCCCTTCGAGATGCTCGTCGGCGCCATCACCGCGCAGCAGATCTCGCTTCGCGCGGCATTCGCCGTCCGCAACCGCTTCGTCGAGCGCTTCGGCGTCCGAGCGGAGCAGGCCTACGCCTTTCCAACTCCGGAGCGCGTCGCGCCTGCGGCGGAAGAGGAGCTGACCGCAGTCGGCTTCTCCCGGCGGAAGGCGGAGTACGTGCTGACTCTCGCCCGCGCCGACCTCGATCACACGGCGCTGGCGGCGCTGCCGGACGAGGACGTGAAGGCGGAGCTCATCCAGCTGCCCGGGATCGGCGAGTGGACCGCCGACTGGTTCCTCGCGCGCCACCTCGCCCGGCCGCACGCCTGGCCGGCCGGCGACCTCGCCCTGCGCTACGCGGTCTCCGACTTCTACGCTGAGGGCCGCATGTTGACGATCCCCGAGACGCGTGAGCTGGGCACCCGCTTCGCCCCGTTCGAGAACCTGACCGCCCACTACCTGCTCGTCGCGCACCGGAGTCCGGGATGAACGTGCGCCGGCAGGGGGAAACGTTCGTCGCCGAGGACGGGGGCGCGGTGCTCGGCTCCGCCCGAGTGACCGGCGAGGGCGCCGTCGTCCTGGAGCTCGCCGAGCCCAGTGAAGGCGTCGCGCTGGCCCTGATCCGGGCCGTCGGCGCGTCGCAACCGCACACAGACGACCGTGGAGGTCTTGCGCCGTCGTTCGGATCGGTCCACCTCCAGACGGACGATCAGAGCGCCGTCGCCAAGCTCGTCGGGACGCTCGTCCCGCGCGTGTTCCGCTCGGCTGCGACGGCAGTCTCCCCGGTGAGGAACGGCTGGGTCTGCGTGTACAACGAGGTGGCAGACCGGGACCCGCGTCGCCTGGAGCGGCTGGGCCGCGAGTTGTCGAACGCGGCGGGGTTCGTGACCTTCACGATCGGCGTGGAAGACGGGCTGGCCGTCCATTTCATCGCCTTCGAACGCGGACGGATCCTGGACGAATACCTCTCGGTGCCCGAATATCGCGGGCAGCTGGCTCCCGGCGATGCAATTGCGATGCGCGCGAATCCGACGGTCATCTCCCGCCTGACCGGAGCCGATGCGGCTGCTGTCCGCCGGGTGGCGCGGACGGCAGACTCGCCGGTCGACCTCCCGCCGGCCGAGGAACTCCTCGATGCGATCGCTGCCGTGCTGGGCCTCGAGGGCGCCGGCTACGGCTTCGAGACGGCGAGCGAGCTCGAGGGTGTCGTCGTCGTGGAACACGCGTGAAGGTCGTCCT
>JACDAN010000128.1 GCA_013695385.1 Actinomycetota bacterium
GCCGCTCGCCGCACCGGCGGCGTCGTCGCGACCCTCGTCGCCCGCGTGCGCCTCCGCTCCCGGTCGTCCCAGGCCGACCGGAGCCGGTCGGCGAGCTGAACCGCCGTCGGACGACGACGGGGATCCACCGCCGTCGCACGGGCCACCGCATCCGTGAGGGACTTCGGAAGATCGGGCCTGACCGACTCGAGCGGCGGTGGCCCGGCGTCGATTCGGCGAGCGGTCTCGACGGGCGAGGCGGTCCAGAACGGGTGGTAGCCGGCCAGCGACTCCCAGAGGAGGATTCCCACGGCCCAGATGTCCGCCGCCGGCGACGCCGTCTCGCCCTTGAGCCGCTCGGGCGAGATATATGCCAGCGTCCCGGGTACGTCGCCGGCCGCAGTCAGCGTCTCCGCCTCGGCGAACTGTGCGAGCCCGAAGTCCAGGAGCCGGATCGAAACCTCGGGCCCATCCGCGACGAGCACGTTCGTGGGCTTGACGTCGCGATGGACGATCCCGTGGCCGTGGGCATGGGCGAGGCCGTCGAGGATCTGCGCAGCCGCCTCCACCACGGAGGCGTCCGTGAGCTCGCCGCCGCGCAGGCGGTCGCGGAGCGTACGACCGGGGACGTACTCGTATGCGATGTAGACGTTCCGATCGTCCCCGGCGAACGAGTACGCGCGCAGGCAGCGCGGGTGGCGGAGCCGCGCCGCGGCGGAGGCCTCGCGCTCCGCGCGCGAGTCGGCCTTTCCCTCCCGCGCGACGATCTTCAGAGCGACATCGAGGCCGTTCTGCTCGTCCCGGGCGAGCCAGACGGAGCCGGACCCGCCGCTCCCGAGGGAGCGCAGGGGCCGATATCTGCCCAGAACCAGGTCACTGGCAGGGAAGGACGCGACCGCGCTGGCCATGTGCGCTCACCGTTGGCCGTACCGCCTGAGACTCCTTTGGAGTCGAACGCAGGCCGATTGGCGCGGTACAGTGACCGGGCCGGTTCGCCGGCAGGGCGCCCATGACCGAGCGCGACACCGAGATCGAGTTCGATTTCTTCGAGGAGCCAGCGACCCGGGAGGCGGCGCGGCCGGAGAGGTCGTCACGCAGGTCCGGCGGCCCGCGAGGCCCGCGAAAGCCGGTCGGCCCGCAGTCCGGGCTGACACCACTCCTCCGGCTAATCGGGCTGATCAGCCTCGCGATCCTCGTGGTCGTCGGCTTCGTCTTCTGGGTCTCGAGCTGTCGCGGCGAGGCGAAGAGCAATCGCTATCAGGGCTACATGGCAGATATCTCACAGGTCGCGGAGGAGTCCGAGAACCTCGGGACGCAGCTCGCGACGACGTTGACCCGTCCCGAGGTACGGCAGGCCCAGCTCATCAGCACGCTCAAGGGTCTCGCCCAGCAGCAGGTGCAGCTCGTCCTGACAGCTCGGCGGATCGACCCTCCGGGCCCGCTCCGGCCGCAGCAGAGTCAGCTGGTCGAGTCGCTGCAGTTTCGCGTGAGCGGCCTGAACGGCCTCGCAGACGCCTTCAAGACGCCCAGTCGCGACGAGACGCAGGCTGGTGAGCTGCTCGCGGCGCAGGCCAGGCGGCTGGTGGCGAGCGACGTCATCTGGGACGACCTGTTCAAGGATCCGGCGAAAGAGGAGCTCGACAGTCAAGGCGTGCAGGGTGTGCGTGTTCCCGACTCCAACTTCATTCAGAACCCCGATCTCACGACGTCTCGGTCGATGGGGACCGTCTGGCAGCGCACGCGTGCCGCCGGTACCGGCGGCACCGTAACCCGACCGGGCTCTCACGGCCACGGGCTGACGTCGGTCAAGGTCGTCGGCGGCTCGAACCTCTCGAGCACGGAGCTCAACAAGATCGTCGCGACGACGGACCTCGCGTTCGAGGTGACGTTCGAGAACTCGGGCGACTCGACCGAGACGGGCGTCGAGGTGCAGCTCACGATCCAGAAGGAGACCGAGCCGCTCGTCCGGACCCAGCGCGTCGACCTGACGGAACCGAACGAGACGGCGACCGTGACCTTCCGAGACGTCGGGAACGTCCCGTTCGTCCAGCGGACGACGCTGCAAATCAGCGTGAAGCCGGTGCCGTCGGAGAGCAATACGGCGAATAACTCCGCCGAGTACCCCGTCATCTTCAGCTATCCCGGCGGGTAAACGGCTACGCCGTTTCGCGACGCCTGTTAGCGAGCCATTGCTCGTTCTACGGCTTCGGTCTCTTCTGGCGAAAGGGTCACGGGGGCGTTGCCGTGGTCGATCTCCTTCACATAGATGCGGGCGTAGTCGCGGCCCTGGATCGCGCTGACGACGACGCCTGAACGGGCGGCGTCGAGGAAGGCGAGGGAGGCGGACTGGTGCCCTCCGGCGCCCTCGTAGGCGTCGTACCTGACGATCGAGGTGTTCGAGACACAGCCGTCGACTCGGCGGTCGACCCGGGCGATCCCGGCCGCCACCTCGTCGACCGCGCGATGGAGGTCGTCGATGCGAGCCTGCAGCGAGACGGCGAAATCCACCAGGTCGGACTTGCCTCCTCCGAGCAGCACCATCTGGGCCTCTCGCAGCCGCCTGAGGCGCGTAGCCAGATAGAGGACGACGAGGAGCGCGACGACGGCCACTGCCGCCGCGCCGACGGCGATCCAGGCCCCGGTGGTGCTCGAAACGCTCACGCCGGGATCCTAAGCGCCCCCATGTGCGGGTGACCCTAGGCCTCCCGCTATCGTTTTTGCCTGCCATGACCCAGGTTCTCGTGCTGAACGCCAGCTACGAGCCACTGAACGTGTGCTCGGTTCGGCGCGCCCACGTCCTCGTCTTCAAGGGCAAGGCGGAGGTCATCGACGCGCTCGAACAGCCTCTGCGGTCAGCGACCGACACCTACAAGTGGCCGCACGTGATCCGGCTCATGACGTATGTGTCGGTCCCCCGAACCGTGCAACGCAAGATCTCGCGCCGGGCGCTCTTCGCGCGCGACGGCTGGCGCTGCGCCTACTGCGGGATCACCGCCGGCCGACTGACGCTGGACCACGTGATCCCGCGCAGCCGCGGCGGAGAGTCGGTCTGGGAGAACGTCGTCACCTCCTGCGCGCCCTGCAACCTGAAGAAGGGCAACCGGCTCCTGCACGAAGTCCAGATGGTGCTCCGCACCAAACCCCGGATTCCCGCGCCGGTGCTCTACATTCGCCTCTCGACGCCGCGGCTCCCCGACCGCTGGAAGCAATACCTACCGGAGCTGGTCGAGGCGTCAGCCGCCTAGTCGTTTCGC
>JACDAN010000270.1 GCA_013695385.1 Actinomycetota bacterium
AGCGCCGACGGCGGAACCGTTCCGATCATCGTCTGATCGAAGCCTGTGGAGAGTGGAGCCGTTGTCACTCTTTCGGCTCGGGGGCGTCACGGACTCGTCGGCCGGAGTGGTCTAGCGTGACAATCCCAAGCCGAACCCCAGGGAGGGTGGGGGGTGGGAGGTAAATCCTGCCGGGATTTCGCGGCCGCCGGGTGAGGCACTAGCCTTGGTGGTTGGATGACGGAGCTGGCCGGACGTGTTGCGGACGCCTTCGAGGCGCGCGTTCGGGAGCACGAAGAGCAATGGCTCTCTCCCCTGGCAGTCCGCTCGTACGAGACGCGCGGGCGAGCTCGCGAGGAAGAGCCTTGTCGCCTTCGCACGCCGTTCCAACGCGACCGTGACCGCATCGTCCACTCGAAAGCCTTCCGCCGGCTGCGCAACAAGACGCAGGTCTTCATCGATCCGGGCGGAGACCACTTCCGCACTCGAATCACCCACACGATCGAAACGGCGGGGATCTCACGCGGTGTGGCGCGCGCCCTGGGTCTGAACGAGGACCTGGTCGAGGCGATCGGACTCGGTCACGATCTCGGGCACACGCCGTTCGGTCACACCGGTGAGGCGGCCCTCGACGCGCAGCTCCAAACGCGGTTCGGCCGGCGATTCCGCCACAACGAGCACTCCCTTCGCATCGTCGACGTGCTCGAGAAGGATGGGCAGGGTCTGAATCTCACGGAGGAGGTGCGGGACGGGATCCTGCACCACACCGGCTCGGGTAGGCCGGCCACGCTCGAGGGCAGGATCGTCCGCATCGTCGACAGGGTCGCGTACATCAACCACGACATCGACGACGCGATCCGGGCGGGAATCCTGCATCAGGATGAGTTGCCGCGTCCGGAGCTCGAGCTCCTCGGCGAGACCGGCTCGCGTCGCATCGACGCGCTCGTCCACGACCTCGTAGAGACCTCGCAACGGGAGGGTGACATCAGCCAGAGCGAGGACGTGGGCACGGCGATGCTCGCGCTGCGCACCTTCATGTTCGACCGCGTCTACGTCGGCCCCCACACCGAACCGCAGCACGAACGGGCGCAGGAGGTGATGGCTCGCGTCTTCGCACATCTCGCCGAGCATCCGGACGACGTGCCGCCCGGCCCGGGCGACCTCGCGCAGCGTATCGCCGACTACCTTGCAGGCATGACCGATCGATTCGCCCTTGCCTTCGCGGAGCGGATCTAACTGAGGTACTGGCAATGAACACCGACCAGCAAACGCCGCAGCCATGCGGCTTCCGGCGTTTCGCTAGACCCTCCTAGTGGCGCGGATCAAGGACGAGTCGAAGCAGCAGGTAATCGCGGCAGCCGACATGGTCGACGTCGTCTCGGCCCGCACCCAGCTTCGCAAGGTCGGCTCCCGCTACTCCGGACGCTGTCCCTTTCACGAAGAGCGCACGCCGAGCTTCTCCGTCAACCCCGTCGAGAAGCTCTTCTACTGCTTCGGCTGCAACAAGGGCGGCGACGTGATCACGTTCGTGCGGGAGACCGAGCAGCTGGACTTCGCCGAGGCGGTCGAGTGGCTGGCGGAGCGTTTCCGCATCCCGCTGGAATACGAGGAGTCCTCGCCACAGGTCGAAGAGTCGCGAAAGCGGCGCGACCGGCTGCACGCCGTGCTCGACCAGGCGGCGTCGTTCTACGAGCGGCATCTCTGGGACACGGAGGCGGGGGCGCCGGTGCGCGAGTATCTCGAGGGCCGCGGGCTGGGGGAACAGATCTGCCGGGAGTTCCGTCTCGGCCTGTCGCCGGGCACTGGCCTTGCGCAAAAGGCGCAACAGAAAGGATTCACGCGCGAGGAGCTTCGCGGCGCGGGCCTGACGAACGCACGGGGGAACGACTATTTCCCTCGGCGCCTGATGTTCCCGCTCACTGATGCGCGCGGCCGGATCGTCGGCTTTCAGGCACGGAAGCTCCGGGAGGACGACCCCCTGCGCGGGAAGTACGTCAATTCACCCGAGGGCGAGCTCTTCCACAAGTCGGCGATCTTCTACGGGCTCCATCTCGCCCGTACCGAGATCGCGAAGCAGGAACGCGCCATCGTCGTGGAGGGCAACACCGATGTGATCGCGCTCCGCCAGACGGGCCTCCAGCCGGTCGTCGCTTCGATGGGGACCGCGCTCACCGAGCAGCAGCTGAAAGAGCTCTTCCGGCTCACCCGGAAGCTGTACCTCTGCTTCGACGCCGACGCCGCGGGTGAAGCGGCCACCCTCCGCGGGATGGAGCTCGCGGTCGGGCTCGGATGCGACGTCCGAATCGTCACCCTTCCGCCCGGCCTCGATCCGGCCGACTCCGCAGAGGGATTCGAGGAACGGCTTCGGCAGTCGCAGAGCTACGTGCGCTACCGCGCACGGCTCGAGCGACTGCGGGCCCCGGATCGCCAGACGGCATACGAGCGTGTCGAGGCGTTCCTCAACAGCGTGCCCGACTCCCCGGAGCGCCAGGAGGCGTGGCGGGAGGCAAACGACGAACTAGGGATGACGATTCAGCTTCAGAGCGCGCTCTCGACCATGAAGGCGGCTCCGGTCTCGCGCCGGGTGATGGACGCCGGCAACCGGCTGGAGCGGGACGTTCTGGCCGCCTGCATCGCCTTCCCGGAGTTGATCGAGGAACTGCGCAGGGTGACCGCAGACCACTTCGACAGCGACCTCCACCGGCGTCTCCGCGACGCGATCCTCAAGGGCGGCCCGCAGGAGGAGATCGTTCCGGCGTTCGCCGAGCTCGACGCGGTCGCCGCCACCGAGGGAATCAACGAGGCCACTGCCAAGCAGCTTCTGCTCAACCTCCAGGAGCGGTGCCTCCGTCGCAGGCTCAACGATGCTCCGCTCGAGGAAACGTCCGAGCTCCAGCGAAGGCTGATCGAGATCAGGGAGGCAGGCGCAGAGCTGGCCTAGGTGGCGCCCGGGAGCGGGCCGAACCGGGGGAAGAAACCCGCGCCCCCCTCCGTCTGGGGTCGAATGGACTCGCGGAGAATCGACCTCCCCCTCGCTATCATTCGCCCGCCGCACGGGCGTTCCCCGGTAGCTCAATTGGCAGAGCATCCGGCTGTTAACCGGAGGGTTGTTGGTTCGAGTCCAACCCGGGGAGCTGGCGCCGGCCATGACCGGCTCGAAGGCGGCGGCCGGTTCGCCCTGCTCGCGCTCGCGACGACGGCCTGCGGCACCGACCGCGGGTGCCGACGGGCCGGAGCCCACTGCCGATGTCGCCCGGATCCGCTGCTCCGAAACCGCCCTTCAGGTGACGCCACGCGTCAGAGCGGAGCTTGACGGCGTGCACCTCCAGGTGAGCGTCGAAAACCCGATTGAATGTCTGTTCAGTTGGTGGGCGAAGGCGGCGGCCCGGGAGGCCTCGAGGGGAAACTCGTCGAGCCCTTGGCACCTGGAACCGTGAAAGTGGAGTGCTCCGACGCCGGCATCGGCGGGGGCACCGAGTTCGGAGCGGGATTCACGAGAAAGATGTTCTCGCAGTCCTCGAGCCCGATGACCGCGTCGAGCCGGCCGGATATCCGAACGCTCTCCAGCCGATAACGCGAATCCTCCGCGGGGACGACATCCTCGCCACCGTGGCGTTCAGGCGCAACGGCGTGCCTGAAGCGATCACACGCCGTGCACGGTTCGCCCCCGAGGGCTAGCCGTAGGTGTGCTGCTCGCGCCAGACGCGGAACATCGAGAACCCGCTCAGCCCCAGGACGAGAATGAACGCCAGGGCATCCCGGCCCGAGGGCCGCTCCAGTACGAACGCCCCGAAGGCGACGAGGATCAAGACGGCGCCACCGTAGAAGGCGAAGCGCGCCCGCCCCGGCCAGGTCGAGATGTCGCTGCGGCGCTCGCGCCAGAGGAGGTAGACGAAGAACGCGATCGCTAGGAAGAAGGCGATCCGGGCGATCAGCAGCAGCGAGACGACCGTCTGCTCCAGCGACAGCAGGATGATCAGGACAACGATCGCGATGATGACGAGGAACCCCCGGAGCGTCGGGTTCATGTCCGAGAAGAAGCGCCTCATCCCGACGTCAGATACGCCCTCGTCGCGAGCGCACCTCCCAGAAGCGTGGCCCCCACGAACCACGCGAGCCGCCGCCGGGGCTCCTCAGGGGCGTAGAGCCACGGGGAGAGCACGGCGATGAGGGACAGCGTGCCGTATGCGTAGTGGAGCTCGTCAGCTGCCCGGCGGTCGTCCGACAGGAGCAGCAGGCCCAGCCCGACCTGCGCAACGAGAAGCGTCTGCACGAGCGCGATGACATGCCCGAGCACGCGCCCACCGTCGCGCCTGCGGGAGTAGGCCCAGGCGCCCCAGAGGGTCGCGAGGGCGGCAACCGCCAGGACGGCGAGCCCGACGGCCTCGTGGGCGCCTAGCACGGCGGGCAATGTATAGGCTCGAGCGGTGACCGAAGAGGGGCAGGAAGCACCCGATTTCGAGCTGGCCAGCGACTCCGGGGACAGCGTCCGCCTCTCGCAGCTCCGCGGTCGCCCGGTCGTCGTCTACTTCTATCCGAAGGACGACACGACGGGTTGCACGACGCAGGCCTGCGGGATCCGGGACCTCTATGGGGATTTCGAGGAGCGCGGCGCAGTCGTGCTCGGCATCAGCCCGGACAGCGAAGGCTCGCACGTGAAATTCAAGGACAAGTACGGGCTCCCGTTCACCCTTCTCGCCGACCCCGACCACGAAGTCGCTGAGGCCTACGGCGTCTGGGCCGAGAAGAACTTCGCCGGGAAGAAGTACTGGGGCGTCGTGCGCTCGACGTTCGTGATCGACGAGGAAGGCCGCGTCGGGAAGGTCATACGGCGGGTGAAACCGGACACCCATGCCGAGCTCGTCCTCGAAGCCCTGAGCGCGTAACGGCTGAACTTCGCAAGATTTCCGGCGAAAGACCGCAAGTTTCACCCGCGGAGGGAATCCTCCAACGGGGGCGCTCCTCCTCGGTGGACGTCCTGGCAGACGACCGCGGTTTGAACGCCCCCATTTTCTTCAGGCGCATCGGTGACCGGGTACCACCGCGTCCCTCTCAGAACTCCTCCAGAAAGGCGCCGGGCGGGAACAACTCCCCGCCCGGCGCTCTGTCCGAAATCCTGACCCGACGCTACTTGGTGATACCCGTCGCGCCCGCCTTGGCGGTGCACTGAGTTGCGTCGTCCTTCAGAATCGCACCCACCAGGATCGCGACCGTGACGTCGCAGATGTTCGCGGCTGCTGCAATCGGGACCTGGATGGTGTTGTTCTCGAGGTTGACGTTGATGAGGCCGTTTTGCCTCGTGTTCCCGCCGCCACCCTGCCGACCCGTGACAGTCGCGCCGCTGAAAGCTTCCGCGTTGCAGACAGCGCTGCCCGTATCAGCGAGCAGCCCGACGAGAACAGCGACGTCGACCTTGCAGACGTTCGCCGCGATCGCGACCGGGACCTGCACGATGTTGTCCTCGAGGTTGATGTTGACGAGCCCGTTCTGATTTGCTGCCGTCGCGGGTGCGACGGTTGCTGCGACGGCCATACAGACGGTCGCGAGCAGTGTTACGAGACCAGAATGACTCCACGAGCCCACACAGAACCCCCAAAAGGGGTGCTTCAACACCGACACGGTCGCGCACCAGGTCGTCGTCGACCGCGCGCAGTGCAACTTGACGATCCAGCCCGGCGCGAGCGCCTCGTGCACGTTCCCCGCCGGCGGCAAGTTCAACTACCGAGGCCCGTCACAGCAAGGGGGCGCTTCCGGGCGGGACGCCGCCCCTAAAGAGCCTTCCGGGCGGTGAACCGCTCGAGTCAACCACCGATCGGGTGGTTGACGAACTGGAACAACGAACTCAAGGTGAAGGTAGGTGGGGGTCTCGCTGCGGTTGGCGGCCTCCCGCTCTGCGGCGTTGCGAATTCAAATCTCACATCCCTGGCTCGTCGACGAGCTCATTGGCTACCTCGCTCGGATGGGGTTCTCCGCCCATGAGAGCGGCTACGACGAGGTGACCGTCGACGACCGCTACGGCCAAAGAGGGGAGATCCACGCGGCACAGCTCTACGTCTACCTCCAGGTCTGGGAGGCAACGCGTCCCGGAGTCTCCGCGGTTGCAGGCAAACCATAAGGCGGCGACGCATAGGCCGTGGGCGGCCTGGGGAGGTGCGGCAGGGACGCACGGCCCCAAAACCTCGGTCGGTGCCGACCCTGCCGCACCGCCGCACGTCCCCAGCGAAGGGCAGTGTCTATACGACTCGTTGTGAGCGGACCGTCCGTCTAGTGTTTGGATCCCCAAACACTAGAATCGAAGCGCCGTTCGGTTCCAGCCGACACCGGAAGGGAGCCGAATGGCCTTCACCTACAAGCTCGAGGACGGGACGCCCGCCGACCCGCCGACGTTTCGCAGCCGGACCGGCCCGGCGTTCGGCTCGCCGACTGGTTCCCTCCTAGATTCCGCCGAAGAAGGGTGCGACACTTTAAGGAGGAGAGGGACGAGCGGCGTGCGGGCAGCCCTGCCTCACCCGACGAAAGCGAGGTTCGCCGATGGCCCACCCTCAGCCGGTGAAGCTGCCGAGGTGGTTGAGATGGTTCCTCGACAAGGCACCCGACTGGCTCAAGCCTGATCTCACTACCGAACCGCGGCCGACCGATCCAGTGCTGTCTCGGTACGTGCGCTCGTTCATGTGGTCGCGCATCTTCATCGGTCTGCTTGCTATCGCGCTGCCATTCTGGCTCGTGCTGGCCGACTGGGGTCTTTTCGACGGCGACCTGGCCCCGCGCAATTCGCTCAGCGCGTACTACTGGTCGGATGCGCGGGAGTGGTTTGTCGGGACGCTGTGCGCGATCGGCGTCTTCCTGTTGACGTACAAGTTGACCGAGACTTCGCTCGACAACACGCTCAGCATGATCGCCGCCGTGTTCGTGCTTCTCGTGGTGTTCTTTCCGACGGGGTCCACCCTCCCGGACAACGCGATTCAAGAGAGGTTTGGCGAAGACTGGGTGACAGGATTCCACGTCTTCGCCGCGGGAGTATTCATCGGCTCGCTTGCCCTGATCAGTCTCTGCTACGGGGTGCGGGAAGCCGCCCGCACTCAGGACGGGATCGCTCCACCGAGCGTCTGGAAGTGGTTTCACTGGGGTTGCGCGATCGTCATTGTCCTGGCGATCGCCGCGATCGGCCTGCACGAGTTCACCGAAAAGGGACCAAGGACGACCGCGCTCTGGATGGAGGCACTAGCAGTCGTGGCCTTCGGCGCTTCGTGGCTGACGAAAGGCTTCGACTACAAGTACCTCTTCCAGGATGAGTAGCCTCGCCAGCTAGGCTCACCGTGCCGTTCGGTCCCAGCCGGAGACGGAAGGAGACCGATGGCCTTCTCCAAATTCGAGCTCGAGGACGGGACGCCCGCCGACCCGCCGACGTTCCGCAGCTCCCCGGAACGTCGTGGAACGTCGGCGACACCATCCGTCTCGGCAGCGGACGAGCTCTCCGCGTTCTTGGCAGGCGCCTCGATGAACCTAGACGGTGATCCCGTGCCGGTGCTGGTGGCCGAGCCGGGCTAGTACGCTCGAAGGACGGGCGGCGGACGAGGCTGTTAGCCGGTAACCAATCGGGGTGGGAACGCGAGCTGCCGCCCGCATCTCACTAGCGTGCCGGCACCTACGCCAGCGTCGGGCCGTTTTCACGCCGCCGCCGCCGCGCAGGCGTCCGAAGTTCTCGCGGCCGACGTGGTGTTCCGTTTTTTTAGAGAGCGCGCAGGCGGGCGGCAGGTACTCGACGTACCCGAGCGGTGCGCCCTCGACCGACCCCGCAGGCTGCAGGGTGACCCGCTGCGAAGACGGTTCTGCGGAGGCGCCTTCACCTTCGCCACCGCACCCAGTCAACACCACGAACACCAGCGCCGGGCGCCGCCCCCACGAGCAAACGCTTGAGTGCCGGGCCGACCAACATCCGGTGACCTTCTCGAGACTGCCGTGAATGTCAACCCAGTGCCCGTCAGGGAGGGTAGGCAGCACCGACGCGGCACGTCACGTCGCCGACAGACGCGTTTTGGAGCTGAATGAATCGGGAAGGCGAAGGAGGTCACCTATAGAGGAGGACCTCTGATGGAAAGTAGCGATCGCGGTCTTTGGGATCACAGCGACCCGGCTAGCGGTGCCGATCTGACTGGGTACTCGGTCGAGGCGACCGACGGGGGAATCGGGAAGGTTGATGAGGCGACCAACGAAGTCGGCTCGAGCTACATCGTCGTCGACACAGGGCC
>JACDAN010000273.1 GCA_013695385.1 Actinomycetota bacterium
GGCAAGGAGGCCGCGGCGGTCAAGCCGGCCGCGAAGAAGACGCCGAGACGAGACGGCCCGGCCGTGCCGAAGGAGATCCGCGGCGTCCACGTGACGATGGCGCTGGCCTCGATCCCCGGCAAGCTCGAGGAGTACACGTCAATGACGGGGCTGAACACGATCCAGCTCGACATCAAGGACGAGAACGGCGAGGTCGGCTTCTATCGCCGGGCGCCGACGCTCGCAAGGCGGGTCGGGGCAGCGATGCGCTACTACGACCCCGCCAAGGCCGCGAAGCAAGTCCACTCCGAGGGGCTCTATCTAATCGGCCGTGTCGTCTGTTTCGAGGACCCAGTGCTGTCGAAAGGGCGGCCCGACATGGCGATTCAGACGACAGGCGGCGGCGTCTGGCAGAACCACGCCGGGCTCGGTTGGACGAACCCGTATGACAAGCGCGTCTGGGACTACAACCTGCGAATCGCGCAGGCGGCCGCGCGGGCCGGGTTCGACGAGATCCAGTTGGACTACGTGCGCTTCCCCAGCGACGGCGACATCGACGCAGCGGTCTTTCCGGGACAGCGCAAGGAGGCCATGGCGGTGACGATCGCGCGGTTCGTCCACTACATGACGAAGCGGCTGAAGCCGATGGGCGTTCGCGTCTCGGTCGACGTGTTCGGCCTCTCAGCCACGCGAAATCTCGGAATCGGCCAGTCGCCTCGGCGGCTCGCCAAGATCGTCGATGCGATCTACCCGATGGTCTATCCGACGCACTACGGCCCGGGGGAGTACGGGCTCGACGATCCGGGCTCGGTTCCCGGGCGCACGGTGGGACGCTCGCTGCGAGACTTCCGCCGTCAGATGCGCGGGGGAAAGGCGGAGTTGATTCCATGGCTGGAGGACTTCAGCTTCAGCGGCTCGCCGACCTACGAGCATGTGCGTGACCAGGTGCGGGCCGCGCGACGGTGGAATTCGCGCGGATTCCTGCTCTGGAACGCCGCCGGCGTCTACACCGACGGAGCGCTGACCGCCGAGTGAGCCACGGGGCCCGATTGAAAGAGCTGCGCGAGCGGCTCGGCGAGATCCACGACCTCCGGCGGGCCGGGTGGCTCCTCTCGTGGGATCAGATGACGATGATGCCGCCGAAAGGGACGGAGGGGCGGGCGCACCAGATGGCGACGCTGGACAAGTTCGCGCATGAGCTCTTCGTCTCCGAGGAGATCGGGCAGCTCCTCGACGGCCTGTCCGATCACGAAGCCGGGCTCGACCCGGAGTCCGCCGAGGCCGCCCTGATCCGTGTTACCCGCCGCGACTGGGAAAAGGCGCGGAAGGTCCCGCCCGAGCTGAGGGGCGAGATGACACGGGCGGAGGTGCTCGGTGTCCCCGCCTGGGCCGAGGCTCGCAAGGACTCCGACTTCGAGGCGTTCCTTCCCCACCTCGAGCACCACATCGAGCTGAAGCGCCGTTACATCGAGTGCTACGCCGACTCCGGCCGCTCGGCCTACGACATCCTGCTTGACGACTACCAGGAGGGGGCGCGCACCGAGGACGTCACGCGCGTCTTCGACCGGCTCAAAGAAGTCGTGATTCCGCTGATCCGCGAGGTCGCCTCCGCAGAGCCCGTCGACACGAGCTTCGCCCATGGGCACTTCCCGGTCGAGAAGCAGGAGCTCTTCGGCCGCGAGATCATCGAGCGCCTCGGATACTCCTCGGAGTCATGGCGGCTAGATCCGACCGTGCACCCGTTCGCGACCTCCATGTCGATCAACGACATCCGCTTGACGACGCGCTACTCGGAGGCCGACCTCGAGTCGATCTTCCACACCTCGCACGAGTTCGGTCACGGGATCTACGAGCACGGAATCGACCCCGCGCTCGAGCGTACGCCGCTCGTCGAGCTGAACTCGATGGTGCTCCACGAGTCGCAGAGCCGACTCTGGGAGAACCTCGTCTGTCGGTCCCGCCCCTTCTGGCGCTACTTCTTCCCGAAGGTACAGGAGCTCTTCCCCGATCAACTCGGCGACGTGCCGGAGGAGGCCTGGTGGCGCTCGGTGAACAAGGTCGAGCCGTCGTTCATCCGCGTGGAGGCGGACGAGGTCACCTATGGAATGCACATCATCCTGCGGTTCGAGCTGGAGCAGGAGATCTTCGCGGGCCGGTTGGCGGCGCGCGACATCCCGGAGGCGTGGAACGTGAAGATGAAGGAGTACCTCGGGCTTGACGTCCCCGACCACGCCCATGGCGTCCTGCAGGACGTTCACTGGGCCGGGGGGTCGTTTGGCTACTTCCCGACCTACCTCCTCGGTACGGTCGCGTCCGTCCAGATCTGGGAGCGGATGCGGGCCGACCTGCCCGATCTCGACTCGCAGATGGAGTCCGGCGAGTTCACTCCCATGCGAGAGTGGCTCGGTGAGCAGATGTACCGCTGGGGCCGCCGATTCACACCGGATGAGATGCTCGAGCGAATCGTCGGTGGCCCGTTCGACGCCGAGCCGTACCTGGCGTATCTCCAGTCGAAGGTCGAAGCGATCTACGGAGTTCGGGTCTAGCTGCGCGGCTCGCAGAAAGTC
>JACDAN010000187.1 GCA_013695385.1 Actinomycetota bacterium
CGACGGTGCCGCCGCACGCGCCGTGGTGAGCACGAACTTCCTCGGGCTCGTCTCGGCCATCGTCCCCTGCGTCGAGCGCATGCGCGCCCAGGGGCACGGGACGCTGTGCGTGCTCTCCACCGTCGCCGGCGAGCGCCCGCGACGGTCGAACTTCGTCTACGGCTCGTCCAAGGCGGGGCTCGACGCCTTTGCCCAGGGCCTCGGCGACTCGCTCGCCGGCACCGGGGTGAACGTCGTCGTGGTCCGGCCGGGGTTCGTGCGTACGCGCATGACCGAAGGTCTCGACGCCGCGCCGCTCGCGACCACGCCCGAGAAGGTCGCCGAGGCGACGCTCGAGGGGATCGCCAAGGGGGCGCACACGGTGTGGGCGCCGCCGACGCTGCGCTACGTGATGTCGGTGCTGCGGCATGTGCCGCGGCCGATCTTTCGGCGGCTGCCGCTGTAGCGCGCGAGACGAGCTCAGCGCAGCTCGATCGCGGAGGGCGGGGAGACTGTAAGAACAGACGTGACTCGCTGACGGCATCGCCAGCCGTCCGATCTACTCTCCTTCGGCCGGTGCGCTGCGGTCAGCTATGGCGCGTGTGACGAGGTGTTGTCCGACATCGCTCGCCGGGTCAGTGGGCGATGGATCTCGCACGAAGGTTCGGATGGCCTGATCTCGGTCCTCCCTCGCCAGCCGGACGATGAGCCGCCTGAACACGACCGCCTGCACTTCCTCTCCCTCTTCGGCCGTCGCCTCGAGGTAGAGATTGATCGCATCCATCAAGACATCGCTCCGTCGGCCAGCGCGAAGGAAGAACGGGATGCGCCGGAGGGCGTCGACCAGTGCGTTCAAACACGCGTCGGAGACGCGCGGAGTCTCGGAGACAGGATCGAGCGCGACGGCCAGGAGGACTCGATCTTGAGCTTCGCCCAAGTGAGGTAGTCCTTGTCGCGAAGCGTCGACCGCGCGAGCAACCCACTTGCCGAAATCCTCCGGCGCACGAGCGTGCACAACGGCGAGGAAGGCCAGCACCCGATCCGTCATTCCGAGCGGATCAGCTCGCCAAGCACAGGAGTCGAGGAACCACACCTTGAGGGCCAAGCTGAGCCGGAACCTGTTTGGCGCGGTCCACTCGGCGAGCTCATCCACGCTCGGATCGAGGCCCCAAGCTCGGGAGTGATGCAGCCGACGACGGGCCCGGCGGCGAAGACTTTGATCGATTCGGCCTTGATCGACTAGAACATCGAGGAGAG
This sequence comes from Actinomycetota bacterium, assembly GCA_013695385.1. GTDB lineage: Bacteria > Actinomycetota > Thermoleophilia > Gaiellales > Gaiellaceae > JACDAN01. The sequence goes on from JACDAN010000187.1 coordinate 1,237, forward strand.
CGAGCGTCCCGAAGGATCGCAAGCCGTACTGGCGTGCCGCCTGTCGAACGTAACGGTCGTCGGAGAACAGCGGCAGCTCAAGTCGCCGAGCGACGACAAAGCTCTCGATCCACGTCACCCAGGCTGAAGGCAGATCATCTTCGAGCATTCGTGCAAGCGCTGGGTCCTCATCAGTCGACGGCGGGGGCAGCGTGGGAGCAGGAAATCCCCGAGCAAGTGCGAGCGTCCCGTCGACGCGTGCATGCTCGCGAAGAACTTGCTCCTGTGGCCATTCGAGCCACCTCAGCTCGCCCGTCTGAGGCTCGACCGCGACCTCCTCGTGCGTCTCCCGACGAGGCGCGCCACCGTCGGCCGCCGCCTCATCGAGCGCCGCCTGCACGATGACGCTCGCCGGGAGCGCCGCCCTCAGGAGGTCCCGCAACTCAACCTCCATGCCGCCGACGACGAAGAGGGCGGCGGGGTCCCAAACGGCGGCTGCGCCGGCCAGAGCGTCGGCCGCATCGCCGCGCTCGATCTCAGTTAGAGGTGAATCGCCGTAGGCGAGAGGCAGGGCCTCGAGTCGGAGCCAGATTTCGCCGACGCCGCGGCCGGCCGCTCCGGCTAGCACAGCCACCGCTGCTGTTCCGCTCCCGACCTTCTCCGAGAGGTCGCGCAACAGGTGCGCGCGGTCGCCCTGCTGCTCGCGAACGATCTCCGCGAAGCTCTCAGCGGCGTCGTCCGAGTCGATGCTGAACGCTCGGATGAGCGTCGAGTCAGGGAAGCGGTCCGGGAACTCCTCAGACGTTTTCCGGATCCGAGCCGCAAGAGCTTCGTCGAGTTCTGCGCCCCGCTGGCGCAAGCCGACGTTGATAAGCGCGAACTCGAGCCGTTCCGGGCGCTCGAATTGATCTGAGAGGCGAGCAATCTCCGCCACCGCCTCCCCAGGCGGCGCTGCGAGCGAGAAGATCTGCGCAAGGAGCAACGCCTGTTGCTCGGTCTGCACGGGGAGCTCTTCCTCGCGCCACCGTTCGAGAGCGCGCTCGACGAGGCTTCGGCGGACAAGCGAAAAGAGCCGAAGCCAACCCGCGTCAACGTCCTCGGTCGCGAACCGGATCCATTCGTCGGTCACCGACTCGAGCTGGCCGTAGTCATTGCGCTCCTCGAGGATCTCGGCCGCTCCGCGGTAGGCCCGGCGACGAGGGGTACGGGACCGACGCGCGTCCCGAGCGAGCGCGAGAAACTCGGAGACAGCCTGATCTGAGCCGCCGTTTCGAAAGATGAGGCTCGCGTGACGAAGTCGGTCGTCGTCTTGGGCGGCGTCCCGAGCAAGGAGCGCATCGGAGAGCCGGAGGGCCTTCATCCAGTCTCCGTTCTGCTCAGCGTCGCGCGCCGCCAGGTCGATGAGCGAGCGCATGACGACGGAGCGACCGGAGTGCGGGGCGAGCAGCCGCTCAGCCGTGGACGTGTCTCCTCGAGCCCGAGCGCGTTGAGCCTCGAGCAGGGCGAGCGTCCAAGCCTGCTCGTCGCCCACAACTGCAGCGGCCCGCTCGTTCCACTCGACACCCTCGTCGAAAGCAGCGGCCTGGAGGAGGGCGAATGCGGCACGCTTAGCGACGGCCTCGTTCGACGAGTTGAGCAGTTGCCGAAGCGTTTCAACGGCCTGACTAGATCCGGTTCGACCGTCCTGAAGAAGTGCCGCGTCCGCTCGAAGTAGTCGATGCTCCTCCTCGCGGTCATCGGGCACGAAGATCAACGTGAGGTCCGGCCGCTGAGCCTCGAGCGCTGCTTGTCCGAGCGCGGCGGCTGCTCGCGCATCTAAGTACTCAGCGGGACGTTCTGCGACCTCCTCGAGCAGTCGACTTGCCTTCGAGAGCTCGTTGAGAAGCACCAGCGCCTCGACCGCCTGAGCGGCGAGGTGAGCCCCGCCGGGCAGATCCTCAAGAAGCAGAAGTTCTGCGCGGAGCTTTCCAAACGTTGCGGCGGCTTCCGCGAGCGCTTCGCGTTCATGCGGCTCGTCGGCGACAGCTCGACGGCGCTCGCGCGCGAGCGTCAGTGCGGCCGACTGCTCGGCGACCCCGAGGCTGCCCGGGTAGGCCGACTCGGCGGCTGCGATGGCTGCCTCGGCAGCCTCATCGTCGCCCAGCATCCGGTAGAGCATGCAGCGGAGCCACTCGAGTTCGCTGCGTTGGGGATCGTCCAAAGGGTGAACTTCCTCGAGTCGAGCGAGCGCTTCCCTTGGGTCGTCGAGCTCTCTGGCTTCGGCTATGACGACGGATGGATGGCCCGCGTCAATCGCCCTGGCAAGGTTCAGGAGCTCTGCGGAACGCGCCTCCTCCTCGGCTCCCTTGGCCGCCATGGCGGCTCGCGAAAGCTGCCGAACTCGGTCGCGCACGGACGGATGATCGGCCGCGCGGAGATACGCGGTCTCGGCCTCTCCATAGCGGGCGAATCGATGAGCGATTTGGCCTGCCGTGTTCCAGACCTCCGCCGACCCCTCCTCAAGCCAGCTCTGAGGAGTCCGGACCAGCTCGGCGATACCTACATCGCCGCGGGCGGCCCAGCCTCGTCGGAGGCTGGCAGCGCCGTCCGCATCGTCGGTCTCGAGACGGTCAAGGAGCCTCTCAACGTCGGCCGTGGCCCAGGCTGAGCCGACGCCGCTCGTCGGCACCCCATCTGGACGTGCGGAACGCACCACCGGCTGTTCGCCGCTGCCGAGACTTGCAAGCTCGGCGGAGATGTGCTGCTTGACCTCTTCGACGCCAGCCGCGCCGGCCTGCCGCGTGACGAGGTGGTCGACGTGGCCTGCCTCGCGTTCCTCCTTGACGGCGCGGTGAACGTTCGCTGTCGTGGCTCGAATGACAACGTCTACGACTTTCGCGAGAGAGACCCATTCTTCGCCTTTCAGCAGTTCCTCGAGGCGCCGTCGCAGTCGCGGCTTGATCTCAGCCTCGCGTCCCTGCAGGTATCCATGAAGGCACCCGACCACTGTCGGATCGATACCGAGCTCCGCGACCCTGTCCGCAGCTCGGGTGCGCTCGGCCGTTTGCAGCTCGCTACTCGAGCGGGCCTCCCGTTCGACCAGCCGGATGAGGGCGGCGACTTCGTCTCGGCCGCGAATCGCATGAACCGCATCGCGGACGAGAGGTGCACCTCCGAGAGCCGCGCCGAGAGGATCGATTGGAGCCATCGGACAAGACTAGGTAAGGCGACGGCGTCACCGACTCACAGCGAAGTTGCCCGGAGCCCGTCCTTGACTCAAGGCTTCACACCAGCGCCCGGACCGTCGCCCCCTCGGGCTCAAAGGAGATCCGCCGCACCTCCCAGTCCGGCACCTCGCCGGCCAGCGCCGCGACGACCTGCCCCGTGGCCTCCCAGTGCGACCAGAAGAGCACGGTCGGCCCGGCGCCCGAGATCGACGCTCCCACCGCTCCGAGCCCGCGCGCGCCTTCGAGCAGCTCCATCGAGCGCGGGTAGAGATACGCGCGCCGCGGCTGGTGCAGGCGATCGGAGAGCCCGCGCGCCACGAGGTCGAGGTCGGCGCGGGCGAGCCC
>JACDAN010000196.1 GCA_013695385.1 Actinomycetota bacterium
CTCGACCGCAACGTGCTCTTCGCCCTCGCGGCCGGCCAGCAGGCCGTCGACGACGCCGGCCTCGACTCGCACTACGAGTCGGAACGAACCGGCATCGTGTTCGGATCGGCGCTCGGCGGAGTCCTCGGACTCATGCGCCAGCATGAGATCCTCCAGGAGCGCGGCCCCGACCGCGTCTCGCCGCACTTCCTCCCAAACATCCTCGTCGACTCCGCCTCCGGCCAGCTCGCGATCTCGCTCGGGCTTCGCGGGGTGAACTACGCGCCCGTCTCCGCGTGCGCGACCGGATCGCACGCGGTGGGCGAGGGCACCGAGATCATCCGGCGCGGCGACGCCGACGCGATGCTCGCCGGCGGCACGGAGGCCTGCATGCACCCGTTGATCCTCGCGGGCTTCTGCGCCATGCGGGGACTCGCTGCCGAAGAGGAGGACCCGCCGCGCGCCTCCCGCCCGTTCGACGCCACTCGGGCCGGCTTCGTGATGGGGGAGGGAGCAGGCGCGCTCGTCCTCGAGGAGCTAGAGACTGCGCGAGCCCGCGGCGCCACGATCTATGCGGAGGTGCTCGGCTACGGGACGTCCAACGACGCGTACCACATGGCGGCTCCGGAGCCTGACGCGTTGGGGGTCGCCGAGATGATGCGATCCGCCCTCAACCGGGCAGGCGTCGAACCCGAGAGGGTGGGCTACATCAACGCCCACGGCACCTCGACACCGCTCGGCGACGCCGCCGAGACGAAGGCGATCAGGGACGTCTTCGGCGACCATGCCTACAGGCTCGCCGTCTCCTCCACGAAGTCCGTGATGGGCCACTGCTTCGGGGCCGCCGGGGCGATCGAGGCGCAACTGGCGGCGCTCGCGGTCTACCACGGCAAGCTGCCGCCGACGATCAACTACGAGAACCCCGATCCAGCCTGCGACCTCGACTACGTCCCCAACGAGGCCCGGGACGCGGAGGTCGAAGTCGCTCTCTCGAACGCGATGGGCCTCGGCGGCCACAATGCGTGCGTGCTGATCGGGCGGGTCGAGTGAGCTACATCCTCGAGGAGGCCGTCGAGGGCTACGCGGAGGCGCACACGACGCCGATGCCCGAGCTGTTCGAGCGGCTCGAGGAGGAGACCCGGTCGTCGACGACGGCGCCCCAGATGATGGTCGGGCCGCTCGAGGGCCAGTTCCTCGGCTGGCTAGTCCGCATCTCGCAGGCGAAGCACATCCTCGAGATCGGGACGTTCACCGGTTACTCGTCGATCTCGATGGGGCTCGCGCTTCCCGCCGGCGGGCGGATCGTCACCTGCGACATCGACGCGGAGACGACCGCGATTGCGCGGCGCTACGCCGAAGAGGCCGGCGTCGCAGACCGGATCGACTACCGAGTCCGGCCTGCGACCGAAACTCTCGCGGATCTCGATGGGCCTTTCGATCTCGTCTTCATCGATGCGGACAAGGAGAGCTACATCGAGTACTACGAGGCCGTTCTCCCGAAACTCGCCGACGACGGCTTCATCGTGGCGGACAACGTCCTCTGGTCGGGCCGCGTCCTCGAGGAGGACGGGGAGGAGAGCACGGAGGCGATCAAGCGCTTCAACGACCATGTCGCGGCCGACGATCGGGTCGAGTGCCTCATGCTCACCGTCCGGGACGGGATGACCCTGATCCGGCGACGGCTTTCGGCCTGAGCTTCGCGAGGCTCTCGAGCCGATCGTCTGCCAACTCGAGGACTTCGTCGTCCGGCGGGAAGTGGGCATTGGGAATCGCGATCACCAGCATGCCTGAGGCCTTCGCCGATCGGATGCCGTTCGCGGAGTCTTCGACGGCGGCGCACCGATCAGGCGAGACCTCGAGACGCAGCGCCGCCTCGAGGTAGACATCGGGCGCCGGTTTCCCGCGTTCAACTTCCTCGGACGAGACCGTGACCCGGAAGAGCTCGGCGACTCCGAGCTTTCGCAGCGCAAGGTCGATCAGAGGACGGTTCGAGGAGGAGGCAAGGCCGAGCGGCCACCGCTCCGCCAGGCGCCGGACGGCCTCGGCGGCGCCGTCGAACATCGGGAGCCCGTCGCGGTACCGCCTTTGCATTCGCTCGACGACGAGGCGGTTGAGCTCTTCGGGCGGCTCTGTCAGCCCAAGCTCATCGTGGAGGTAGCGAGACCACTCGGCCGAGCTCATGCCCATCATGTCGGCCTGCGCCCGGTCGTGCCAGCGGCCGCCGCGTTCGCGCACGAGCGTCTCACGCACCTCGTCCCAGACCTGCTCGGTGTCGACGAGGACACCGTCCAGGTCGAAGATGACGGCGTCGATCATGCCGGGCCGTAGCCCTGGCGCAGGTAGAGGAGCGCGCGTTCGGCCTGGCCGCGCTCCGCGCTCAGGACCTCGCCGACGAAGAACGTGTGCGTGCCGGCAGTGTGCTCGGCGAGCACGTTGCCTCTGAGCCAGCCGACGGCTCCGGCGATCAGCGGGGGGCTGCTCTCGTCGACGAGCTCGATCCCCTGCCAGAGACCGATCGGCGGAACTCCGCGGGCGAAGTGCTGCGCGAGGGAGTCCTGTCCCGCCGCGAGCAGGCTGATCCCGAACGTGCCGGCCCGTCGCAGCAGCTCGTGGAGGGCTGCGTCCCGCCTGATCGCGAAGCCGACCAGGGGCGGGTCGAGCGAGAGGGAGACGAGTGTCCCGAGCGTTAGCCCGGCGCGCTCGCCGTC
>JACDAN010000225.1 GCA_013695385.1 Actinomycetota bacterium
GTCTCCCACTCATCGACAGGGGGCATCCCCAGCGCGCCTACAGCGCGGGCGTAGAGCTCCTCAGCGGTCTCTGGCACCGGCCGGGATGCTACCGTCGCCCGCCGTGGAGTGGCCTCAGTCCTTCTACGAGCTCCGCCGCGGCGAGGGCTGCGGCATGTGCGCCGAGGGGCGTCCCGACGAGACTCCGTGGGGCGCGCGGATCTTCTCCGGGTCGGTGTCGGACGCATACCTTCAGCGCGCGGACATCCAGCGCGGCTACACGATCGTGATCTGGCGCGGCGGTCACGTCGCCGAACCGATGGAACTCGCCGCCGAGGAGGCCGCCGCCTACTGGCTCGAGCTGCTGCGCGTCGCCCGCGCGCTCCAGGCCCACCTCCGGCCCGTGAAGATGAACTTCAACCTGCTGGGGAACTCGCTCCCGCATCTGCACACCCATGTGCTGCCTCGATACGCCGACGACCCGCGTCCAGGGTGGCCGTTCCCCTTCCCTGAGGCAGAACCTCCTCCGATGGAGGAGGCGGTATTTAACGACGACGTGCGGGCGCTTCGCGCGCTGCTCGCGGCGCCTCCTCGCTCTCGTGACTGATTGGGATCGTCTCTTCGACGCGTGTTACCTCAAGACCCACGCAGTCCACACGGCGACGAAGATGCGAGCCACTTGCACTCGGCGCCGGAGGCTTGCGTGATGAGTCTCCTCAGCGAGGCCACCCGCCTCACCCAAAAATGCCGATTGCGTCCCCGTAAAACGGCACGGATGCTTTTGAGGGCGCGGACCCTCAGAGCGACGAAGACCAGGCGCGCTCCGAAAAGCGAAGGCTCGTAGTTCGTCAACCTGGCTGGAGAGTTCGCGGCGTCGTCCCATCGAAGTAAGGTCGGGTCTGGTGCCCGGCATGGATGCGACTTGGGACGGCCTACCAGTTGCGCGCGAGCCGCCATACGCGTCGTCCGTCGTAGTCTAGCGCGATCGCGGACGCGGGCGGGAGTTCCTCCTGCTGCATCGGCTTGCCCCTGGAGGCGCTGACTACGAGGGTGAGTGGGCTTGGACGCCGCCGTCCGGCGCGCGGCAGCCGGGCGAAACGCCAGAGGAAGCAGCAGCACGTGAGCTCCGCGAGGAGATTGGCCTTGCACTGTCGTTCGTCCCTGCGCCAGCGGCAGCGCCGTCAGAGGATGTCGCCCTCTACGTGGCGCAGGCACCTTCGGACGCGAGGGTCGTGCTCGATGACGAGCATGACCGATTCGTCTGGCTGCCCCTTGCCGAAGCCGTGGCGAGATGCCTGCCGCCCGAGGTCGGCGCTGGCATAGCGAATGCGGCGGCGTGGTTAGATGCGCGGGCCTCGGCCTGGATCCCGCTCCAGGAGTTCCACTGGCGGGGCAGTACCTGACGTCGAGCGCGCTGCTGCCGGGGACGATCACCGGCCCGAACGCCCAGGCCAGCTACTGTCTCTGGCCCTAGGCCCTGCGTGATCCAGCGAGCCTCCGCGCCCTATGCCCACCGATCGTTGTAGGATCGCACTCATGCCGAGATACGTGATAGAGCGCACGTACACCGTGGACGAGGCGGAAGTGCCGGTCGTCGCTACGCGTTCCAAGCAGCTCGCCCAGGACCACTACCCGCAGATCGTCTGGGAGCACAGCCACGTCGTGGTCGACCGCGACGGGACGCCGAAATCGTTCTGCGTCTACGACGCCCCGAGCGAGGAGATCGTCCGCGCGCACGCCGAGCGCCTCGGGGATCATTCCGTCGACGCGATCTACGAGATCGCGGGCGACGTCACGCCGGACGATTTTCCCCTCGACTGATCAACTCCGGCGCAAGCGCTCGGCATCGGGCAGGTGGAACAGCGCCTGGACGGCGACGGCGAGTCGGAGCTGCAGCTCGCGCCGTCTAGGATCGCCGTTGGGAACGAGCTCGAGCGCTTCCCGGTAGAGAGCCACCGCCCGCTCCTTCGCCCAGCCACGTCCTGCGTCCTCGGCGGCGGCCAAGAGGTAATCGACGGCCCGCCCAGCGTCGCCCGCCTCCCGCCAGTGCTGAGCGATCGCCTCCGCGGCGGCTGCGGTCTCGCCAGTCGCCTGCTCGAGGAAGCGCGCGACCGCCTCGTGGCGCGTCCGTCGAGAGGCCCGGGTCAGCCTCTGATAGGCGATCTCCCGGATCAGGGCGTGCTTGAAGCGGAACTGCTCCTGGCCCTGGAGCCGCGAGACGCTCTCACGACGGATCAGATCCCGCCTCTCGAGCGAGCCGAGGAGCGTCCGCACGTCGCGATCCTCGTCTATGGGCGAGAGGGCGCCGTCCCAGAAGACTCTGCCCACGACGGCTGCGTCGAGGAGGAGCGACCGCTCGGGGGCCGGGAGAGCGTCGAGGCGGGAGGCGATGATCGCCCGGATGCTCGTCGGCAGCTCCTGCACCGCCTCGCCGGATCGCTCGGCCAGCGACGCGGTGAGCTCCTCGATGAAGAGCGGGTTCCCCTCGGAGATCTCGAGGAGCCGGGAGACTCCCTCGAGGTCGGGGCGGCCGAGCAGCCGCTCCGTGAGCTCCTGGGCGTCCTCGCCGCGGAGCGGCTCGAGCGGCAGCGCCGTGTACGCCGGCAGGCCGCCGCCCCAGGCCGGCCGTTCCGTGAGCAGGTCCGGTCGAGCAACCGCGAGAAGGAACACAGCGGCGCCGTGCAGCCGGGCGGCGAGCTCGTCGAGAAGATCGAGCATGCTGCCGTCCGCCCAGTGGAGGTCCTCGAAGACGAGGAGTGTGGGCCGCCGGGCGGCGATCTGCTCGACGAGCCTGCGCGCGGCGAGGAAGAGCGTCTGCCGATCGGGCGCCTCGGTCCCGGTCCCGATGGCCGCGAGAGAGGCCAGGTGGGAGGCGACCTCGGGCGCCTCCCCGGCGCCGATTAGGTCGGCGACGGCCGCGTGGAGCTTGTCGGCGGCGACGGCGGCCGGGTCGCTGTCGAAGATGTGGGCAACCTGCTTGAGATGGGCGGCGAAGGCGGCGTAGGGGCTGCTGGCGCCGTAGGGAGTCGAGCGGCCGCGCAACGTCCAGCCTCCGAGCTCGGTCACCAGCTCGCCGAACTCCCACGCGAGCCGCGACTTGCCGATCCCGGGCGGCCCGAAGATCGTGACCAGATGCGCTCGCTGCTCGTCGACGACCCGCTCCCACGTACCGCGTAGGAGGTCGAGCTCGCGCTGCCGGCCGACCATGGGCACTGGTGAGAGCATCCGCTCGCCCACCGGGGTCGTCGCCGCGCGTGCGAACCAGACCGGGACGGGTCGTTTCTTGCCACGGGCGGTCACCGGCTCGCCGGGCTCGTACTCGATCGCTCCTCGCGTGCAGAGGTACGTCTCCTCGCCGACAACGATCCCGTTCACGGGGGCGCTGACCTGCAGCCGCGCGGCCGTGTTGACAACGTCGCCTGCGACCATCGCCTCTCCGTGGCCCGGGCGCGCGGCGAGGGCAACGACGGCCTCGCCCGTGTTCACGGCGATCCGAGCCTGGAGGTCGAGGTCCGGATCGCTCGCGTTCAGGTCGGCGAGAGCCTCCCGGACTGCGAGGGCCGCGCGCACCGCGCGCTCCGGGTCGTCTCCATAGGCGACCGGGGCGCCGAACACCGCCATCACGGCGTCCCCGACGAACTTCTCGACGATTCCGCCAAACCGCTCGATCTCGTCTCGGACGTGCTCGTGGTAGCGGTCGAGGATCGCGCGCACGTCCTCGGGATCGAGCCTCTCGGCCCGGGAGGTGAAGCCCACGAGATCCACGAAGAGGACGGTGACGACGCGGCGCTCCTCGCCGCGGGCGGGGGACTCGCCGGACAGGGCGGTCCCGCAGGCGAGGCAGAACCTCGCGATCTCCGGGTTGTCCTGGCCGCATGACGGGCACGCGGGCATCTGGAGAGAGTAATACGGTGCCTCGCTGATGTGCACGACACCACCCGAGCGCCGAGGAACTCAGGCCGCCGTTTCGCCGACGTGGCCAAGCAGAGATGCTGCCCACCTGCCACCTCGTCACGCCGTCGGTTGTGACGGAAGCCGCGGAGCGTTCGGTTACTCGCATCTCCTCGACGCTCGGGAGCGCCGGAGGAACCTCGACGCTTCGACCCCGCGCGGCCCTTGAAGGGCGCTCGCCCTAATCGAGCCCCGCTGGCGCGCCGCGCACTTCCCCGCCGCCAGGGAGATGGCGGACCGGGCGAGAGCCGACCTCGTCCCTCGTCAGCTCAATTTGGACGTCCAGGCGCGAGACCGACATCGAGAGCTCGAGCGGGATGTTTGTCTCCACTCGCAGTCGGCCTCGGCCTTCTTCGTAGACGAGCTCGTTGAAGTCGTATGTGCCAACCGCTTCAGTGTCCTTGAGCTGCCAGTCCGTCACGGCAGCGATCTTGAGGAAGCCTCGAAGGACGGGAACTTTGGTTCGCTTCGTGCGGCCGTGCCATGTCCGTTGGACGATCTCCTCCCGAGCCACATCCTCGAGCTCAAGCGGGATAGTGAGGATCCCCTGCCGATCGTCGAAAACGATGTGCTCGGGGTCGAAGTACTGATCGTGCAGCACCGAGTTGGCGAGGTGGAGGAAGCGCGCGTCCTCGACGTGAACTCGTGCGCCGACCGTCGGTGCGCTACTTTCGGGGTCGTCCTTCGTCGTACGACTTGACGTAGCCCGGAGGGATTCCGCCTGCTGCGTCGCCGTACGCGGGATCGACATCATCGAGGCGTGCCGCCGCGACGGCGTCGACGGCGTCGTAGTTCTCCACAGAACGCTCAGAGGCGCTCGTGAGATCGCTGCGCTGAAGCGACCCGATCCGCAGCCGCTTTCGAAGCTTCCGGAGAACGTCACGCATCGCGCTCCAGTGTACCTCCGGTAGACGTTCTGCAGGCTTGCTTCGCGCCGCGGCTCCGCGCGGCTCGGGTCTAGGGGGAGCCGGTGGAAGTCGTCATGGCCCCCGAAGCGGCCGGACTTACGCCGGCGATGGAGCGTACCGGGATCGAACCGGCGACCTCCGGCTCGCAAAGTCGCCCGGGGCCGTCCGGTGGGTCACGTTCGCTTCGGTAAAAGCGCCGCTAATCGACGTTTCAGTCAGATCGGCCCCCTCCGCATTCCGGTCG
>JACDAN010000228.1 GCA_013695385.1 Actinomycetota bacterium
CCCCGTCCCTCAGGTGCCGGGGGTGGGAGTCGAACCCACACGTCCCGCGAAGGGACACCTGCTTTTAAGGCAGGCGCGTCTCACCGTTTCCGCCACCCCGGCGGACGCAGTGTAGGAGGTCGGTATCCGAGCAGAAGGCCCGCGCGTACGAATCAGCGAGTTCGACGTCGACGGCGTCCGGGACACTCGAGGCGTTCTCGAGTCGGTGCTCGCTAGTTGTTGCCGGGGAGCATCGACTCCGGGGGCAATCGCTCCGGGCCCTTGAACTGAAATCCGTCGAAGAACGCGGAGAACGCCGCTCGGTCGAAGGCCGAGCACTTGGCCAGATACCCCTTCTCCTCTCCATCCTCCGACACCCAGGCCCCCAGCGCGATCTCGTCTGCGAGATTCGGGTAGGGAGCCAGCAAGGTTCCTCTCTCGTGGGAGTCGTAGAAGCGTCGCAGCTCGGCAACGACGGCGTCCGGCACCTCGTCGCCATAGAAGATGTAGGCGCCGCCATGCTCGAGGTTGTGGATGACGCGGGCGAGCTGGAGCGGCTCTTCGTACGCGCCCCAGATCACGGTGCCGAGGTTCCCTGCGTCGTCGAAGCCGAAGTGAGGCCCGCTCGTCGGAGGCTCGGTGTTCCAGTCGGACGTCTCGTCGGCCGCGAGCGAGTGCTGTCCGCGCTGAGCGTCCACCGCTTGCAGCTCGCAGCCGGCGGCTTCGAGGTCAGCCCGCACCTCCTCCGCACTCGGACTACCGCCGCCGAAACCGACCAGGAAGACGGCGGCCGCGAGTGCCGCCAGAGCGACGACCGCTCCGACGCCGTACAGCAGTCGGCGGCGGTTCCGGGCGGGATCGTCCGGTCTCGGAGTCGAACGCTGCTTCGGTGCTCGGACGCGAGGCTTATCGGTCATGGCCGCGGGCGAATGTAGCAGCAGCGGTTGGCACTCATGTTGCGGGTGGCTCCGTCCGCCTGACCCTCTAGCGTTTATCGACCCTGTGGTCACCCTCGTTCTCACCCTCGTCATCGGAGTCGCGGCCGGCGCCCTCGGGGCCTACCTGGCTCTGCGTCCCGCTCTCGCCGAGCGCCGGCGCCGCATCGAGAAGGTCATCGAGCTCGAGCGCACGCTCGCGGAGGCGCGGGCCGAGCTCACCGTCGAGAGAAGCGCGCTCGACGACCGGCTGGCGTCGGCCATCAAGACGATCTCGGAGAAAGCTCTCGACTCGTCCAGCGCGCGCTTTCTCGAGCTCGCCGACGCGCGGCTCTCCGGCTATGTCCGGCCGCTCAAGGATTCGCTGGAGCGGATCGAGCGCGTTCGGCAGGAGGCATACGGGGCTCTGCAAGCTCAGGTCGCCGCGCTCTCGGAGAGCGCCGGAGGCTTGCGAAACGCGTTGCGCACGCCACACGTGCGGGGCCGGTGGGGTGAGGTGCAGCTTCGCAACGTCGTCGAGCAGTCCGGGATGCTCGAGCATTGCGACTACATCCGGCAGGCGACGGCCACGGACGAAGACCGCACGCTCCGGCCCGATCTCGTCGTCCGAATCCCTGGCGGCAAGCATGTCGTGGTCGATGCGAAGGCCCCGCTCATCGCGTACCTCGACGCATTCGAAACGACGGACGACGCTGAGCGGGCTCGACACCTCTCCGATCACGCACGACAGGTTCGCGATCATGTCGCGAAGCTCGCGGCGAAGCAGTACTGGCGCCAGTTCGAGCCGTCGCCCGACTTCGTCGTCATGTTCCTCCCAGACGAGTCGTATCTCCGCGCAGCGCACGAGCACGACGCCGCGCTGGCCGAGGACGCCTGGCGCGCGAATGTCATCCTGGCCTCGCCGAGCACGCTGGTCGCGCTGCTCCGCACGGTCGCGGCGACCTGGCAACAGGAGACCGTGGCGGAGAGCGCGCGTGAGGTTCACTCCCTGGGACGGGAGCTCTACGAACGGATCGGCAAGGTCGGCGAGCACCTGGCCAAGCTCGGGCGAAGCCTCGACGGCACGGTTCGCTCCTACAACGACGCCGTGGGATCGCTCGAGACACGCGTGCTCGTGACGGCGCGCAAGCTCGAGGAGCACGGCATCGCCGGCGAGCTCGCATCGCCGGCGCCCGTCGAGCGCACGACTCGCCCGCTGACCGCTCCGGAGCTCCATGAGCGGGCGCCGCTGGCGATCCTCGCCGGGGACGCCGACGCCGCGTAGCTCGCGGCGGGAACAGCAGACCGTCTCCGGGCGTTTGCAACGACTGTGCCTCGCGTTCGCGAGGCTACCCTTTCGAATGGAGATGCACCTGTGAGCGACGTTCGCGACGTGATCATCATCGGTGGCGGCCCCGCCGGCTATACGGCGGCCCTGTACACGGCCAGAGCCAATTTGAACCCTCTCGTGATCGAGGGCTTCAACTGGGGCGGACAGCTGATGATCACCAGCGACGTGGAGAACTATCCGGGTTACGCGGATGGGATTCTCGGGCCGGCGATGATGGCCGACTTCCGCCGCCAGGCGGAGCGCTTCGGGGCCGAGTTCGTCACCGACGACGTCACCCGCGTCGATTTCGCGGAGCGTCCGTTCCGGGTCTACATCGGGGACGAGGAGCACC
>JACDAN010000243.1 GCA_013695385.1 Actinomycetota bacterium
GGCGCGAAGGGCGCCCTGATCGACCACGGCCAGCCGTCCGTCGAGCCTCTTGGAGAGCACCGCCTCGGCCTCTCCGCAGGTGAGTCCGCCTTCGAGCTGCTCGCGCAGCGCGCGGCGGGCTCGGAAGATCAGGGTCTCGATGGCCGAGACCGAGAGGTCGAGGATCTGCCCGATCTCGGCGTACGAGCGCCCCTGGAGCTCGCGCATCACGAGCGCGGAGCGCTGGTTGAAGCTCAGGTGGCCGAGAGCCTCGCGGATCTCGTGGGCCGTGGGGATGCTCTCGTCGGGAGTCGGCGCTTCGGCGCGCTCGTCCCACTCCACTTCTCTCGGGCGGCGCGCGAGGGTGCGGAACCGCTGGCGGCACTCGTTGTGCGCGATCTTGAGGAGCCAGTTGCGCGGCAGCTCGGGGCGCTCACCACGCTGGAAGGCTCGGTAGGCGTTCAGGAATGTCGCCTGAGTGGCGTCCTCGGCGTCCGCAGGATTCCGAAGGACGGCGAGCACGTACCGGTACACGTCATGCACATGACGGCGATAGAGCCTTTCGAAGGCCCTCTCAGCGAGGGGCCGTGACAGGAGCGCGCTCATCGTCCTACTCCGCGAACGGCCGTATTTGCAGACCGACCGGGTTCGTTTTTCGATAGTGAAGGGGATATAACGCAAGAAACCGGCTGCGGCGGAATCAATTGCGGCCCCGAGCGGGAGATTGGCTATGCCGTGGTTTTTGCCCTCTTCCGGTTGGGGAGGTGAATGGCTCGCCCGAGGGCCACCAGACCCGCTTCCTTGATCGCCTCGGACAAGGTCGGGTGCGCGGCCATGCCGTCGGCGACCGTCTCGACCGTGGCCTCCGCGTCGATCGCGACGACGCCCGCCTCGATCAGGTCGGTGACGTGCGGTCCGACCATTACGAGCCCGAGCAACTCGCCGTAGCGGCTTTCGTGAATCGACTTCACCCAGCCGACGGTCTCGTTCTGCATCACTGCGCGGGCGTTGGCGACCCACGGAAACATCCCGACCTCGACGTCGTCGCCGTACTGCTCGCGGGCCTCGGCCTCGGTGAGTCCAACACCCGCGATCTCCGGATCGGTGTAGATCGGGCGCGGAACCGCGCGGTTGTCGACGATCGCCTCGTGGCCTATCGCGTTCTCCGCGGCAACCTCGCCTTCGCGGAAGGCGGTGTGGGCGAGCTGCCAGTAGCCGGCGCAGTCCCCCACGGCGTAGAGGTGTCCGACAGTCGTGCGCCGGTGCTCGTCGGCGGCGATGCCCTTGCGCCGGTCGAGCTCGACACCGATCTCCTCGAGTCCGAGGCCCTCGACGGTGGGGCCCCGGCCGACGGCGACGAGCATCAGATCCGTTTCCACCGTTTCGCCCTCTCCGAACTGGACGGTGAGGGCGGACCCGGAGTCCTCGACCTTCGTGCACTGCTTCTCCAGATGGAGGGTGATGCCTCGCTTGCCGAACTGCTTGGCAAGCTCTTTAGCGGCATCGTCGTCCTCCGCGGGGATCAGCTTCGGGAGCATCTCGATGATCGTGACCTCGGAGCCGAAGCGGCTGAAGATCGATGCGAACTCACACCCGATGATGCCCCCGCCGAGGATGACGAGGCGCTTCGGAAGCTCGGTCTGCGCGAGGAGTCCGGTCGAGTCGACGCATCGTGGGGAGTCGATGCCCTCGATCGGCGGGCGGAGCGGGTAGCTGCCGGTGGCGACGATTGCGGAGCGGAACGTGACGTCCTCCCCGCCTTCGACCGCAATCGTGTTGGCGTCCTTGAAGCGCCCGGCGCCCTTCACCCACTCGACGCCATTCGCCTTCAGGAGCTGGGCGATGCCGCCGGTCATCTGCTTGACGACACCGTCCTTCCACTGGTTGGCGGTGGCGAAGTCGAGCTGCGGCTCGCCGACCTGCACGCCGAGCTTCGCAAAGGTCTCCTCGGCCTCCTTGATCGCGAAGGCCGTCTGCACCCAGGCTTTCGTCGGGATGCAGCCGACGCGGAGGCAGGTGCCTCCGAGCTCGGGCTCCTTCTCGATACAGACGGCCTTGGCTCCGAGCTGCGCGGCGCGAATCGCTGCCGTATAGCCGCCAGGACCGCCTCCCAGGACGGCAACGTCACATTCCATCGCTCGTTCGCTCCTCCGTCGGGTTCGCGACCGATCCTACTGACGGGCGTAGCCCGGCCGTTGTGGCCACGACCAGTGTCTGACACCCCTCATGTCTCGTCAGGACAGGCTGAGGCGCATCGTCCAGGCGACGTCGGTCTGCTCGACCTTCTCGAAGCCCTGCTTCTTGAAGACGCCTAAAGCCGGACTGTCGTTGGCCACGCTCAGGGTCAGGCCTTCGAAGCCCTGCTCCCGCGCGACCTCGATCAACGCATCGAGGAGCTCCGTGCCGATCCCCCGTCCCCGTCGGCTCGGGACAACGGCAATCGACACCTCGGGTGTCTGCTCGTCGACGAACCCGAACCCCGGCTCCTCGCGTGCGAAGAGGCGGAACCAGGCCGCGCCGACCGGAAAGCCTCCCTCCAGGGCGATGACAGCGGCGTCGCCTCGCCGCCCCCACCCCGAGACGTACCGCCACAGCGAGGCGGCCTCTGCACCCACGCCTGCGCGCCAGTAGAAGGCGTGCCGAAGCATGTCGCGCAGGAACCGGACGTCCTGCCGGTTGCCGCGCCGGATCATCCCTTGGCGGAGATGTCCTGGACCAGCTGCAGTCGGTTGCCGTCCGGGTCGTACACGTCGAGGAGGCGCACCTCCTCGTGCAGCTCGAGCACGGTTCCGACCTCGACTTCATCTGCGCGGAGGCGATCCGCCTCGGCCTTGACGTCGTCGACGTCGACCGTCGCGACTCCGCCCTCCTCCGGTTCGCCCTCGGCAAGCGCGATCTGCATCCCACCCCGCTCCAACTTGGCCCAGCGCCCGTCGGCGTCGTAGTAGGTCTCGTCGAATCCGAGCTTGCCCGCGTACCAGCCGCGTGCGGCCTCAAGGTCTCGTACCCGGTACCAGACCCTCATGCGAGGATCCTAGAGGGCGAGCCCGGGCTCTTCGAGCATCGACCGCACCGTGCCGAGGAACCGGGCAGCGACATCGCCGTCGACGGCCCTGTGGTCGCAGGTGAGGGTGAGGCTCATGAGCGGCTGGATCACGAGATCACCGTCGACGACGACTGGCTTTTCCTCGATCGACCCGACCGCGAGAATCGCGACCTGCGGCGGGTTCAGCACTGCGATGAACTGCTCGACGCCGAGCATACCGAGGTTCGAGATCGTGAACGTCCCTCCCTCCAGATCGGCCTGCTGGAGCTTTCCGGCCCGGGCCCTGTCGACGAGGTCGGACCGGGCCACCGCGATCTCGGACACCGACAGCCGGTCGGCGGTTCGTATGACCGGCACGACCAGGCCGCGCTCGGTTGCGACCGCCATGCCGACATCGGCGCGCGGGAAGAGCCTGATCTCCTCGCCCGCGAAGTGGGCGTTCACCGGCGGATGGCGCAGGAGGGCCACGGCGCAGACCTTCGTCAGGACGTCCGAGATCGTCGGCTTCGCCCCCTCCTCGGCGAGCTCGACCAGCTTCGCCCGGAGCTCGAGCGCGCGGCTCATGTCCGCCGACATCGAGA
>JACDAN010000269.1 GCA_013695385.1 Actinomycetota bacterium
CAGGAGATCCTGCCGATCCCCGAGAGCGTCCTCGAGGGCGGCGACGACCATTCTCCGGCTCTCGCCGGCGACTTCATCTACGAGCCCGAGCCGGAGGAGATCCTCGAGCGGCTGCTCCCTGTCTACGTTGAGACCGAGCTGTATCGCGCGCTGCTCGAGTCCGCTGCCTCCGAGCAAGGCGCGCGGATGACGGCCATGCGGAACGCCTCGAAGAACGCCGCCGAGCTGATCGACAGTCTCACCCTCGCGATGAACCGGGCCCGCCAGGCGGAGATCACGCAGGAGATCCTGGAAGTCGTGGCCGGCGCCGACGCGCTTACTGCGTAGCTTTCGGCGAGATCGCGATCTTCTCCACGACCGAGCTGTCCTCGAGCTGCGGGACGATGCAGCCGCCCATCGCGTAGAGGAATCCGTCGATCGAATACACCGCGAGGGCGTGACGCGGAATGTTCTGGCTCGGTCCACGCCGCCAGGCGCCGGGGCGGCCCTCGTAGATGAAATAGGTGGACTCGAGCACCACGTCGATCCGGTCACCGGTGACGGCGGCCCCCAGCGTCTCGAGCGGCTCCGGGAGCGCCGGCCCGGGGCGCCAGGTCTTCCGCTTCGCGTTGTAGATCCAGACGTCCTTGAGGATCTTGCCCGAGCGGAGGCGACCGCCCAGCACCCAGATCTCTCCACGGAAGGCCACCGAGGCATGTGCGTGCAGGGCTTTCGGCAGCGGCGTCGATCGAGACCATTTCTTGGCGCGCGGGTCGTAGACGAAGACGGTGCGCGCAGCCTCGACGGGATCGAGTCCGCCGATCGCGTACAGCTTGCCTCCCAGCGGGACGGCGGTGAGGTTGGTCCGAGGCGCTGGCAGGGGAGCCTCGGAGACCCAGTTGCCCTTGGCGACGTCATAGGAGTACACCTGGCGACCGCTCACCTCCTCGGAGTTTCCGCCAACGACCCAGATCCGGCCGTTGTAACTCGCGCCTGCGGCGGCGCTGAAGGCTTCCGGCAGCGTTGGGAGAGAGGTCCACTCGTTCCGCTTGGGATCGAACCGCTCCACGAGGTCGAGCGGGCGTCCGCTCTCCCCGACCATGCCCGAGGCGACGTAGACCTTTCCGTCGAGCTCGGCCGACGCCGTATAGCTCCTCCGGTGGGGCATCCGCGGGGCGTACGCCCAGTAATCCTCGCCCGGCGTCTCGAACCGGCTGGCCGACTCGGGGTCGCTGGTGGCCAGCCTCACGCCCACGAAGACGAGGGCAGCAACGACCAAGAGGACCGCCGCTCCTTTCAGAGAACGCTTGAGCCGAGGGTCAGACAGGTTCGGCAAGTACGTCCTTGTGCTTGCGCCGCTCCGCTCGTCGCTCCTGCATCCTCCGCGGGTTGGGAATGGGAACGGCGGCGAGGAGCGCTTGCGTGTACGGATCGGTCGGATTGGTGTAGACCCGCTCCGCGGGTCCTTCCTCGACGATCTTGCCGGAGTTCATGACCGCGATGCGATCGCTCATCGTCCGGACCACGGCGAGGTCGTGGGCCACGAAGAGGTAGGCGAGCCCGAACTCGTTCTGGAGATCCTTCAGGAGGTTGAGGATCTGTGCCTGAATCGAGATGTCCAGCGCCGAGACGGGCTCGTCGCAGACGATCAGGCTCGGGTTCAGCGCGAGCGCGCGGGCGATGCCGATCCGCTGACGCTGGCCGCCCGAGAATTCGTGGGGATAGCGGTTGATGAAGTCCGGGTTGAAGCCGACCACCTCGAGCAGCCGCTCTGCGCTACTGCGACGGGATTTCCGGTTGCCGATCTTGTGCACGAGTAGCGGTTCGGAGACGATGTCCCCGACCGTCATCCGGGGATTGAGCGACGCGTAGGGATCCTGGAAGACGATCTGCATGTCACGCCGGACCGCACGCATGTCGCCTCTGCTCATGGTTGTCAGCTCCTTGCCGGCGAAGCGCACGGAGCCTTCGGTCGGCTTCAGCAGCTGGAGCACGCAGTACCCGGTCGTGGTCTTGCCGGAGCCCGATTCCCCCACCAGGCCGAGCGTCTCGCCGGCGCGCACGGTGAAGGACACATCGTCGACCGCCCGGACGTAGTCCACGGTTCTGTCGAGGATCGCACCGCCCTTGATCGGAAAATACTTCTTCAGGTTCTTGACGACGAGCAGCGGCTCGTTGCCGTTGGTGCTCGCCCTGCTCGCGCCGTCCATCTGCTCGCTCATCGAGCTCCCACGGGCGCCGCGGCGCGCTCGGAGGTCGGATGGCTGGACCGCACCCAGTGTCCGGGTCGGATCTCACGGAGGTCGGGCGGAACCGTTGCGCAATCGTCCTGTCCCGCGTACGCGCAGCGAGGCGCGAAGCGACACGCCGGCGGCGGATCGAGGAGGTCCGGCGGGCGGCCGGAGATCGAGCGGAGTCGACCCTCTCGAATGCCTTCGCCCTCGACCTGCGGAAGCGCTTCGAGAAGCGCCTCGGTGTAGGGATGCTCGGGACGATCGAAGAGGTCGAGAGCCGTGGCCTGCTCCACGATCTGGCCCGCGTACATGACGATGATGTCGTCCGCCGTCTCGGCGACGACGCCCATGTCGTGCGTGATGATGATCACACCCATCTCGTGGATGCTCCGAAGCTCGTGCAAGAGGTCGAGGACGCCGGCCTGGACTGTCACGTCGAGCGCGGTCGTCGGCTCGTCTGCGATCAGCAGCTTGGGGTTGCAGGAGATTGCGATCGCGATCATGACGCGCTGGCGCATGCCGCCCGAATACCGGTGTGGATAGTCGTCAAGCCGCCTGGCCGCATTCGGGATGTGAACTTCCTCGAGGAGCTCGACCGCTCGCTTCCGTGCTTGATCCTTGTTCATCCCGAGGTGGCGCCGGAGCGTCTCCGTGAGCTGCGTCCCGATCGTCAGCGTTGGATTCAGCGACGTCATCGGGTCCTGGAAGATCATGCCGATCTCGTGCCCGCGGACGTCCTCGAGCTCGCGGCCTTTCAGCTGGACGAGGTCTCGGCCCTGGAAGACCGCGCTGCCGCCGACCACGCGCCCCGGAGTCTGGACGAGGCCCATGATCGACAGGACGGTGACCGACTTGCCGCAACCGGACTCGCCGACGATCCCGAGCATCTTCGAGTGCTCGAGCGAGAAGGAGACACCGTCCACGGCTCGGACCTCGCCTTCCCGCGTCTTGAAGTAGGTGCGGAGGTCCTCGACCTCGAGCAGGGCCATCAGCGCACCCGCCCGGGGGCGCTTGCAGGACGGAGCGGCATCTATGCCTCCTGGCTTCGGGGGTCGAGCGCGTCTCGCAGGCCGTCGGCGACGAAGAACGCGCTGAGGATCAGCCAGCCGATGCAAAGACTCGGGATAATGATGATGTACGGGTAGGCGAGGTACGAGGAGTAGCCCTCCTGCGCCAGTGTTCCCCAGGACGCCTTCGGGGCGCTGATCCCCAGGCCGATGAACGACAGGAATGCCTCGCCGAGAATGACGCCCGGCAGCTCGAGGAACACGAAGATCAGGATCACGCCGAGCGTGTTCGGCAGCAGGTGCCGGAAGAGGATCCGGTACCACCGTGCTCCAAGCGCGTTCGCGGCTCGCACGTAGTCGTTCTCCTTCAGCGTGATGATCTGCCCTCTCATCACGCGGGCCGTCGTGAACCACGAGGCGACGGTGAGCGCGACGACCATCGTCCAGAAGTTGACCGTCCCGAAGATGGCCAGCGTCAGGATCGCGAACGGGAGGTACGGCAAGCCGTAGAGGGCGTCGAGAAAGCGCATCATCCCGTTGTCGAGCGCTCCACCGGCGAAGCCGGACAGGGAGCCGTACAAAATTCCCACGAGCATGATCGCGACCGTGGCGGCGAACCCGATCAGGATCGAGACCCGTCCGCCCAGCGCCGTTCGGATGAAGAGATCACGGCCGAAGTCGTCAGTCCCGAAGGGGTGGTCCCAACTCGGCCTGAGGTATGCCTTCCCGAAGTCGATCGCGTAGGGATCGTGCGGGCTGAGCCACGGAGTGATGGTGACGAAGACGACCATGATGAGGAATGCGATGGCGCCGGCGACGGCGGCACGATTCTTGAGGAACCGGTGCACGGCGTCGCGCAGGAGCGACGCGCGCTGCAGCGCGCCGCCTGCTTGGTCTCCGCGCAATTCGGCTGTGCGGGTGAGGCTCGCCTCGAAGTCGGCTCGGCGGTCGACGACCATCAGGTTCTGACGTCCCTGGTCCGCGGGTCGAGGTACCCGTAGAGGATGTCGACCAGGAGGTTCGCGAAAATGATGATCATCGAGAGCAGGATCGTGATCCCCATCGTCACCGAGTAGTCGCGCGCGGTGACGGAGTTGACGAAGTAGCGGCCGATGCCAGGAATGCCGAAGACGAACTCGACGATAAACGATCCTGTGATCAGGAAGCCCAGGAGCGGTGCGGCCGCGGTTACCGCGGGAATCAGCGAGTTACGGAGGACGTGCAGCCCCACGACGCGTCGCCAGCGCAGGCCCTTCGCCTTCGCCGTGCGGATGTAGTCCTGCTGAAGCGTCTCGAGCATCGACCCACGCACGATCCGCGCGAAAAATGTCATCGGCGCGTGCCCGAGCGCAGCGGCGGGCAAGACCCAGGTCTCCCAGCCTCCCCAGCCGTTCGTGGGGAAGGGGGTGTGTTCTCGCCATTTTACGGCGAACAGGTAGATGAGCACGGTCGCGATCAAAAAGTTTGGTAACGCGTACCCCGCGTTGACGACCGCCATGACGGCGTAGTCGAGCTTCGTGTTCTGTTTCAGCGCGGCGATGATTCCTAACGGGATTCCGACGAGCACCGCCCAGAGCATCGCGAGCCCACCGAGCTTGAGCGAGACGGGAAAGTGGTCCTTGATCACGTCGTTGACGTCCCGGTCTCGTTGCACCAGGGACGGGCCAAGGTTGGCCGTGAAGACGCCTTTGACGTAGTAGGCGTACTGGATGTACCAGGGCTGGTCGAGGTGGAATTTGCGGTCGAGGGTCCGCTGTGTCGCCTCGTTTACCGCACGCTCGGTGACCTGGAACGGGTTGCCCTTGATCTGGCGCATCATCAGGAAGGTCATGAAGATGACGAGGAGGATCACCGGGATCGTCCACGCCACTCGCCGGATTATGAACTTGAGCATTAGCCCCCGTTTAGAGCGCTAGTTGAAAGCGAGAAGGGCAGGGCGCCGAGGCGCCCTGCCCTGTCGTCGCTTGGAACAGCTTGCTACCTGATCGAGACCTTCGCGAGGTCCCACTGGCCGGTGGGGTTCTCGACGAAGCCCTTCACGTTCTCCCTTTGGAGCATGTTGAACGCGTAGTAGTAGATCGGCATGATCGGAAGCTGGCCCTGGGGGCCGGTGAGGATGTTCTCGGCCTGCTTGTACAGGGCTATGCGCTTCGCGGTGTTCGGCGTCCTCGTTGCCTTATCGATCAACGAGTCGAACTTCCTGTTGCACCAGTTCGTGTTGTTGTTGCCGGAGTCGCACTTCCACAGGACGAGACCGTTATACGCGTCCGGGAAGTCGTAGATCCAGCCGAGCCGGTACACGTCGACGTCCGCGTTCGGCGGCGGGCCGAGGAACTGGAGGTACTGCTTCCACTCCATGGGCCGGATCGTGACGTCGAGGCCAAGCTGCTTCCAGAAGTTCTGGACAGCCGTCGCGATCTTGACGTGATTGGGCGCGTTGTTGTGGTAGAGCCGGATGCTCCTCTTCGGGTTCCGCGCCTTTGCAAGCGCCGCCTTGGCCTTTGACAGCTGTGCCGTGGCGGGCATCGTGCTCTGGCTGAGGATCGACGGGCCGCCGGCGATGCCGATGGGCGTGAAGCCCTTCGCGGGAATCTGACCCGACTTGGTGATGTACTTGACGATCTGCGAGCGGTCGATGGAGATGGCCATGGCCCGC
The DNA here is from genome assembly GCA_013695385.1 of Actinomycetota bacterium. Classification (GTDB taxonomy): domain Bacteria; phylum Actinomycetota; class Thermoleophilia; order Gaiellales; family Gaiellaceae; genus JACDAN01. The sequence goes on from JACDAN010000269.1 coordinate 5,877, forward strand.
CGCTGGTTCGCATCCGGGATGTTCTTGGTGTTGAACCCGTAGTAGTACGTACCGAGAGCCTTGAACGTCTTCCAGTACCTCGTCTTCTTCCACTTGGGAATGTTGACAGAAGCAACGCCCGTGGTCTGGACGTCGATGTTCTTGGCGCTGAAGGCGTTCTCGGCGGTCGTGGCATCGACGATGATCTGATGCTCGACCCTAATCAGCTTCACGCTCTTGGCGTTCCGCCACTTCGTGTTCTTGACGAGCGTGATCGAGGCGTCGTGCTTCCACGAGGCGAGCTTGAACGGCCCGTTCGTGACGATGTTCTGCGGCTCGGTCCACTTGCTCCCATACCGATCGATCGTTGCCTTGTGCTGTGGCAGGAACGAGTGGTGGGAGATCTGCTGGATGAACCAGGGCTGCGGCGAGACGAGGGTCACGCGGAGCGTGTACTTACCCACGGCCTTCACCCCGACCCGTGCCCGGAGCGCGTTGCAGTCCGCCTTCTTCGGATCGCAGGCGGTGTACTCCTTGGCGCCCTTGATGCCCTCGAACTGATAGGCGTAGTCTGCCCCGAGCTCAGGCGAGATCGTGCGTAGCCATCCATAGACGTAGTCCTTGGCGGTGACGGGTTGGCCGTTCGTCCACCGCACACTCTTACGCAGGTTCAGCGTCACCACGGCTCCCCTGATCTTCCAGCTCGCGGCGGCCGCGGGCACGGCGTTCAGTGCCGGAGGCTTACCGAGCTTGACCAGGGGGTCCATGATGTTGAGGATGATGTTCGACGAGGTCGTGTCCGTCGCGAGACCGGGGTCCAGCGACGGCGGCTCCGAGCCGATCGACATCTTCAACACCTGTGCTGCATTCGAGCCGTCGGTCTTGCCGGTCATCGCGGTCGACGATCCTGCGATCGCCGTTACCGCGAGGGCCCCGACAAGTGCGGCCCACAAAAAGCGCTTCGACATATTGCTTTGTCCTCCTTAGTTGACGGCCTCGCCTCCCTTACAGGCGACCGCAAGGCTGAGACCTTCGTGCTGAGAAAGCGGCGTATCCTAACTCGATTCGACGGCACTCGCTGGTGAGCCGCGAGGTGCGACTCCCCCCACTGGGCTCGTCGAGCTGTCAGTCCGTGCCCCCTACCTCCTTCCTGGATTCCGGTGCGTACCTGGGACAAGACGTGCAGGCCTGGAGCCAGCGATCCTGGCTGTGGTTGGCCCTGCGTTCTCCGCCGCGGCGAGGCCGCGCGGGACGGCGGCGAGGACCTGCGTCCGAGCCAGGCCGTCGAGCGCCACGAGCCGGCGCTCATGCAATTCCATGAAAGCCTGAGCCTCGCGAATGTCCACCCCGCGCACCGGACTCGGCGCGCCCTGCAGGGCAATGAGCCCGGTGACGGCGACGACGGCGAAAGCGGCCGCTGCCGAAGCGGCGCGAAGCGAGCCGGAGAGCAGCGCCTCGAGGCGGTTGGCCCGGCGCGGAGGCTGGAACGAGACCATCGGCCTCTCGGGTTGAATCGCCCGGAGCGTCGCGGTGAGGCCTGAGAGGCTCTGCCCGAAGGCGCGACAGTCGGCGCAGCGCCCCAGATGCGCCTCCAGGAGGACGGTCTCGAACTCCGAGAGCTCGGAGTCCATCCTCAGGGAGAGCTGTTGGCAGGCCCGCGAGCAGTCGGCCGGCAAGATTGCACGCATTCGCATTCAATCCTTAGACGTGAAGAACGCCGCATGGTTAGCGCTGAGCGGTGAGTCTGGGTTAGCTAGACTCGCCGCGTCCGGCGCCAGGGGCGCCCGGATCCAACCTCTTCAGACGTTAGCTCGGAGTCGAATGCCTACCACTACCTCAAAAAACGGCAACGTCGGCAGGATCGTGGAGATTCGCGGCGTCGTCATCGACGCCGTATTTCCCGAGAATCTGCCGGAGATCTATACCGCCCTCCGCATCTCGCTGGACGGCCGCGAGCTCGTGGCCGAGGTGCAGCAGCATCTCGGTGACGACCGTGTTCGAGCCGTAGCGATGGACTCCACCGACGGACTGGCCCGCGGAACAGAAGTCGAGGACACGGGCGGCCCGATCACCGTTCCCGTCGGCGACCAGACTCTCGGGCGCATCTGGAACGTGATCGGCGATCCCGTCGACAACAAGGAAGCGGCCACGGGGGAGCGTTGGCCCATCCACCGTGAGCCGCCGAGCTTCCGGGAGCTCTCGCCGACGATCGAGATCTTCGAGACCGGCATCAAGGTCATCGATCTGATCGCGCCGTACGTGAAGGGCGGAAAGGTGGGCCTCTTCGGCGGCGCCGGCGTGGGGAAGACCGTCCTGATCCAGGAGCTGATCCACAACGTCGCCCAGCAGCACGGCGGCGTCTCGGTGTTCGCCGGTGTCGGCGAGCGCACCCGTGAGGGCAACGACCTCTACCTCGAGATGACGGAGTCGGAGGTCATCGACAAGGTCGCGCTCGTCTACGGCCAGATGAACGAACCCCCGGGCGCGCGCCTCCGCGTGGGTCTCTCCGGCCTGACGATGGCGGAGTACTTCCGTGACCAGGGCCAGGACACGCTCCTCTTCATCGACAACATCTTCAGGTTCGTCCAGGCGGGGTCCGAGGTCTCCGCGCTTCTGGGCCGGATGCCGAGCGCCGTCGGCTACCAGCCGACGCTGGCAACCGAGATGGGGCAGCTGCAGGAGCGCATCACGTCGACTCGGACGGGCTCCGTGACCTCGGTGCAGGCGATCTACGTCCCTGCCGACGACCTGACCGACCCTGCGCCCGCGAACACCTTTGCGCACCTCGACGCGACGACCGTGCTCTCTCGGGCGATCGTCGAGCAGGGGATCTACCCGGCCGTCGACCCGCTCGACTCGTTCTCGCGCGCCCTCCAGCCCGGAATCGTGTCGGAGGAGCACTACTCGACTGCGACGCGGGTGCAGGAGGTTCTCCAGCGTTACCGCGACCTGCAGGACATCATCGCCATCCTCGGGATGGACGAGCTCTCCGACGAGGACAAGCTCGTCGTGCAGCGGGCGCGCAGGATCCAGCGCTTCCTGTCCCAACCGAACTTCGTCGCCGAGCAGTTCACGGGGACGCCCGGCAAGTACGTGAAGCTCGAAGACACGATCGACGGCTTCCAGCAGATCCTCGACGGCAAGCACGACGACCTTCCCGAGCAGGCCTTCTACATGGTCGGAACGATCGACGAGGCCGTCCAGAAGGGCCGAGAGCTCGCCGGCGAGGGTGACGAGCAGCAGCCGGAAGCCGAGGAGCCCGCGCAGGAGGAAGAGGAGCGCGAGGCCGAGCCGGTTCCGGCCTAGGGGCGGGCACGGTGGCAGACGAGCGGCGCACGTTCGACCTCTCTCTCGTCACGCCAGACGGCGCGGCGTTCGAGGGCGAGGTCGAGATGCTGATCGTGCCCGGAGCGGCCGGCGAGATCGGCGTGCTTGCGCGGCATGCCCCGCTCGTCGCGACGCTCAAGGCGGGCTCGACCCGGATTCACCTCCGCCGCGAGGAGGAGATACGCGAGTTCGCGACGGGCCCCGGGTTCTTCAAGGTCGAGCAGGACCGGGCTCTTGCGCTGGTCGACGACGCCGTGGATGCGCGTGAGATCGACGCCGGCCGGGCGCAGGAGCAGCTCGAGGCGGCCAAAGCGGAGCTCGAGCGGCTCGACCGCGGCGAGTCCGAGGCCGACCGCTGGCAGATCGAGCAGCGGGTCCGGCACGCAGAGAACCAGCTGGAGGTCGCCTCGGGCGGAAGCGTTCCCGAGCGCCAGCGCCCGGCCGCACCGCCCGCCGGTTAGCCGGATGACCGCCTACTTCACGACTCGGTAGGCGATGTGCGCGACGCCGCTCGGCGATTCGATCACCTGCGTCTGCTGTAGCTCGACGGTTCGGGGGTCGAGGGCGTCGAACAGGCGAACACCGTCGCCGAGGAGCACCGGAACGACGTGGATCAGAACCTCGTCGAGTAACCCGGCGCCCAGGTATTGCTGCGCAACGCTCGCGCCGCCACCGACCGCAACGTCTTTGTCACCGGCCGCCGCACGCGCCTGCTCGAGCGCGGCCTCGAGGCCGTCGGTCACGAACGTGAACGTCGTCCCTCCTCGCTTGGGCAGCGGCTCCCGAGCGTGGTGGGTGAGGACGAACACCGGCGCCCGGAATGGCGGGTTGTCGCCCCACCAGCCGTCGGCGTTCGGATCGTTTTCCCACGGTCCTTCGCCGCCGCTGAACATCCGGCGGCCCATCACGAGGGCACCGGTGCCGGCGAGCGTCTCCGCCAGACGGTCCGAGTCGGCATTCGTCTCACCGCCGGGGAGGCCATGAGCCTCCCGGAACGCCGCGAGCGGGAAAACCCACTCGTGCAGAGCTTCGCCGCCTTCGCCAAGCGGCTGCTCCGGCGTCTGATTCGGCCCGGCCACGAATCCGTCCAGCGACATGGAGATCTCGAACGTCAGTTTCTGCATCAGTCCCCCAAAGGTTGGCTTCTGAGGTAGGACTCCGGGAGGCGGAGGAAATCATCGCAGTGGTACCCTGGGACTCCCGGAACTTTGAACGGCAGCTTGGCGACCGGGTTCTGAGGCATCGCTTGCGATGCCGACCAGAAGAGGTCACGGCGGCTTCGCCGGCGTGACTGAATTAAACGCCTAAAGAGCCTCGGGCCCCTTGGCTCTCGTCTCTTTAGGACGGGAGCGTTTCCATGAGGGCGACGATCGAACAACTCAGAGGGCTTCTCGACGAGCGGATCGTCGTGCTCGACGGCGCCTACGGCGTGCTGATCCAGCGGACGGTCAAGGGTGAGGACGCCTACAGGGGAGACCGGTTCCGCGACCATCCTCGCGATCTGGCCGGCGACCCCGATCTCCTCAACCTGACTCAGCCGGACCTCGTTCGGGACATCCACCGCTCGTACCTGGCTGCCGGGGCGGAGATCGTTACGACGAACACGTTCACGGCGACCACGATCGGGCAGGCCGACTACGCACTCGAGCCGTTCGCCTACGAGATGAGCGTCGAGGGGGCACGACTCGCGCGCGAGGCGGCCGACGAGCTCGACCGCCCCGCGTGGGTGGCCGGGTCGGTCGGGCCGCTGAACGTCTCGCTCTCGCTCTCGCCGAAGGTCGACGATGCGACCTACCGCAGCGCGACCTTCGACCAGGTCCGGGAAGCGTACGCAGAGCAGATGAGGGGCCTCGCGGAAGGCGGCGTCGACCTCCTGATGATCGAGACGATCTTCGACACGCTGAACGCGAAGGCGGCCCTCGTGGCCGCGAAGGACGTGGCGCCCGACGTCCCGCTCTGGATCTCCTTCACGGCGATCGACCGAAGCGGACGCAACCTCTCCGGGCAGACGGTGGACGCTTTCTGGATCTCCGTTGCGCATGCCCGGCCGCTCATCGTCGGGGTCAACTGCGCGCTCGGCGCAACCGAGATGCGCCCATTCGTCGAAGACCTGGCGCGGGCGGCCACGACCTACGTGGCCTGCCACCCGAACGCGGGCCTGCCGAATGCGATGGGGGAGCACGACGAGCAGCCCGGCGACACCTCGCGCGTCCTGGGCGGGTTCGCCCGTGACGGCCTCGTCAACGTCGTAGGCGGCTGCTGCGGCACGACGCCCGACCACGTAAAAGCCATTAAGGCCGTGTCCGAAGGGGTGCCACCCAGACAGGTCATGGGGGGAGAGCGCCGCACGCGATTCAGCGGCCTGGAGCCGTTCGAGATCGGCCCGGACACCGGCTTCGTCATGGTCGGCGAGCGAACGAATGTCACGGGCTCGGCCAGGTTCCGCCGGCTGATCGAGGCAAACGACTACCAGGGTGCCGTCGACGTCGCCCTGGAGCAGGTGCGCGGCGGCGCGAACCTCCTGGACGTGAACATGGACGCCGACCTGCTCGAAGCGGAGCGGGCGATGACGACCTTCCTCAACGTCATCGCCACGGAACCAGAGGTCGCGCGCATCCCGATCATGGTCGACAGCTCCCGCTGGAGCGCCCTCGAGGCCGGCTTGAAGTGCATCCAGGGCAAGGGCGTCGTCAACTCGATCAGCCTGAAGGAGGGGGAGGAGCTCTTCCTCGAGCAGGCCCGGACGATCCGGCGCTACGGCGCCGGCGTGGTCGTCATGGCCTTCGACGAGCAGGGGCAGGCCGACACCGTCCAACGCAAGGTCGAGATCTCCGAGCGGGCCTACAGGCTCCTCGTCGACGAGGTCGGCTTTCCCCCCGAGGACATCGTCTTCGACCCCAACGTGCTCGCCGTCGCCACGGGAATCGAGGAGCACGACGAGTACGCCAAGAACTTCATCGAGGCGCTACCGCTGATCAAGGAGCGGTGCCCCGGCGCCAAGACGAGCGGCGGCATCTCGAACCTCTCTTTCTCGTTCCGGGGCAACGACGTCGTGCGCGAGGCGATGCACGCGGCCTTCCTCTATCACGCGATCCAGGCCGGTCTCGACATGGGGATCGTGAACGCCGGCCAGCTCGCCGTCTACGAGGACATCGCCCCCGAGCTGCTCGAGCACGTCGAGGACGTGATCTTCAACCGGCGGCCCGACGCCACCGAGCGGCTCGTGACGCTTGCCGGAACCGTCGGCGGCGAGGGAACCGCCCGGGTGGTCGACGACGCCTGGCGCGACGCACCGGTGGAGAAGCGCATCGAGCACGCGCTCGTCCACGGGATCGTGGATCACATCGAGGAGGACGCAGAGGAGGCGCGCCAGCAGCTCCCGCGGCCCCTGGACGTCATCGAAGGGCCGCTGATGAGCGGCATGCAGGTCGTCGGCGACCTCTTCGGCGCTGGGAAGATGTTCCTGCCGCAAGTGGTGAAGAGCGCTCGGGCGATGAAGCGCGCCGTCGCCTACCTGGAGCCGTACATGGAGGAGGAGGCCAAGCTTCACGGAGGACGCGCGCCGCAGGCGAAGATCGTCCTCGCCACCGTCAAGGGCGACGTCCACGACATCGGGAAGAACATCGTGGGAGTCGTGCTCGGCTGCAACAACTATGAGGTCATCGACCTCGGCGTGATGGTGGCTGCCGACCGGATCCTGGACACCGCCGTCGAGGAGGGCTGCCAGGTGGTCGGCCTCTCGGGCCTGATCACGCCCTCGCTCGACGAGATGGTGAATGTCGCCAAGGAGATGGAGCGGCGCGGGCTCGACCTTCCGCTGCTGGTGGGAGGCGCCACCACCTCGAAGCAGCACACGGCGGTCAAGATCGCACCGGCGTACAACCAGCCCATCGTCCATGTCCTCGACGCCTCGCGCGTCGTCGGCGTCATGTCCAACCTGCTCGACCCAGGACGCCGGATCGAGCTCGAGCAGGAGAACTCGGAGCTTCAGGAGCGACTGCGCGAGCAGCATGCCGACAAGGAGCGCAAGCCGCTGCTGCCGATCGAGGAGGCACGCGCGAATCGCGAGGTCGTCGACTTCGCCGATCTCTCCGTGCCGGAGTTCACCGGGACGCGCGTCGTCGAGGTGGACCTCGAGACCCTCACCCGCTACATCGACTGGCAGTTCTTCTTCTATGCGTGGGAGCTGAAGGGCAAGTTCCCGGAGATCCTCGACCGGCCCGAAGCGCGGGAGCTCTACGACGATGCGCTCGCGCTCCTGTCGGAGATCACGGCGAGCAAGTCGCTGGTCGCCAGGGGTGCCTATGGCTTCTGGCCGGCGCGCTCCGAGGGCGACGACATCCTCCTCGAGAACGGTACTCGCCTCGCAATGCTCCGCCAGCAGTCCGCCTACGGCGACTCCAGGCCCAACCGGTGTCTCACCGACTACGTCAGCCCCGCCGGCGACCACGTCGGCGGTTTCGCGGTCACGATCCACGGTGCCGACGATCTCGCCGGCCGCTACCAGGCCGAGCAGGACGACTACAAGGCGATCACGGTCAAGGCGCTCGCCGACCGGTTCGCCGAAGCGTTCGCCGAGCACCTGCACGAGACTGCCCGAAGGCAGTGGTACGAGACCGGCCCCGGGCAGTCGAGCGAGGAGCTCATCGCCGAGCGCTTCCGCGGCATCCGTCCCGCCTATGGCTATCCGGCGTCGCCCGACCACAGCGAGAAGGGAACACTCTTCGGACTCCTTCCCGTCGACGAGGTCGGCGTCGAGCTGACGGAGAACTACGCCATGGTTCCCGGCTCGAGCGTCAGCGGTATCTACCTCGCACATCCCCAGGCGCGGTACTTCGCGGTTGGCCGGCTCGGCAGGGATCAGGTGGAGGACTACGCCGCTCGCAAGGGAATTTCGGTCGCCGAGGCGGAACGATGGCTGCGTCCCAATCTCGCGTACGAGCCCGAGACGGCTCCGGCCGTAGCCTGAGCTATCCTGACCGCGAGGCGCCCGAGAGGGCGTTTCGCCTGTATTCATGAAGACGACGCTCAAGCGAGGAGTCGGCAGAGCCGCGCACGCGAACGGCAACGGCCGTTCGGTCTTGCCTCCGGGCGTCCTGACACCGGTCACCCACTATCGCCAGCCCGAACGGCGGAGAAGCGTGGTCGGCATCCTCGGCCGAGTCCTCTTCTTCCTGCTTGCCGCGGTCGTCTCGCTTGGAGCAGGCGTCACGGGGGGCTACTGGCTGGAGGGCGAGCAGACGGTCGTCGACATCGACCGGACGTCGCGGAAGGACCCGCAGATCAAGAAGGCAGCGGATCAGCTGAAGATCCCGCTGCCCGGACGTCCGGCGATCGCCATGGTCGTCGGCCAGGACTTCCGCAAATGGGCGAAGGACGAGGAGAAGGGCGGCCGTGCGGACACGGTCATGCTCATGCGCGCGGACCCGGTCATCGGGACGCTCGCTACGGTCTCGTTCCCGCGCGACCTGACTGTCGACATCCACTGCCCGGGCCGCTCGTCGTTTCCCGGGCCGATCAACTCGGCGTATGCGCTCTGCGGGCTGGAGGGGACGCTTGAGACCGTGAAACAGCTCACCGGCCTTCCGATCCACTATCTCGTGACGATCGACTACCGCGGCTTCATCCAGACCGTGGACAAGATGGGCGGGGTTTGGCTCGACGTCGACCGCCGCTATTTCAACGACAACTCCCAGGGTGGCCCTACGTATCCGCCGATCGACCTCCAACCGGGCTACCAGGGGGTCACGGGCCGTCAGGCGCTGTCCTATGTGCGGTACCGGCACACCGATTCCGACCTGTATCGAATCGAGCGTCAGCGCCTGTTCATGCGCGCGCTCAGCGAGCGGCTCTCGAGTGCGTTCAAGCCGTCTGCGTTCCCCAAGCTGACCAAGATCGTCCGGGAGAACGTGAAGATCGCAAAGGGGGGTCAGCAGGCGCTCGAGCCCGGGGAGTTCCGCGCATGGGCCTTCTTCGCCCTGAAGCTCCCGCCGGGCCGGATCTACCAGTCGAAGGTCGAGGGCCTGTACGGATCCGGCACCGAGGGGGACCCTCTCCGGACTGATTCCACCAACATCCAGTCGGCCATCGAGGAGTTCCAGAGTCCTGACGTCCAGGCAGGGGAGAAGGCGACTGCGGCCGCACTCGGGCAGCGTCCGCGGCTCCCGGGCGCCAAGGCGCCGCCCCCGGGGCGGACGGCGGTGGTCGTTCTCAACGGCAACGGCGTCACGGGTTCCGCCGCCAACGCCAGCTATGTGCTCGGCCGGCGTGGCTACAAGACTCTGCCGCCGCCCGAGGGGGTGCTCGCGAACGCACCGAAGCCGTGGAAGTTCAAGACGCAGGTGTATTTCGATCCCCGGCAGCGCGGCTCGAAGGCAGCAGCCAGGCAGGTCGCCAACCTCTTCGGCTCGGCGGACCTGGCCGGTTCGATGACGCCGAAGCTCGCACCGTTCGCGAACACCGCCATGCTGATCGTGGTGGTCGGCCAGACGTTCCACGGCAACCTCGCTCCGGCCCCCGCCGACCGGACGCCGAAGCGCCGGCCGCCGAACACGACACGCAACCCGTCCGCGTCGCTGTCGCAGCTGCGCGCGGTACGACGCCGGGTCGACTTCCCGCTGATGGTTCCCAGCCTGATCGAACGGAGCTCCTCGCTGCATTTCGAGAACCCCGTCCGCGTGTACGCGATGAAGAAGGGCCAACGGGCGGTCCGGATGACGTTCCGGACCGGTGCCCAGGAGTACTGGGGCATCCAGCAGACGGCGTGGGACGACGCGCCCGTGCTCGAAAGCAAGAATGTGAGCCGGCGGTTCGGCAACCGCGACTTCGATCTCTACTACGACGGCTCCCGGCTGCACATGGTCGTCCTCCGCACCGAAGAAGCCTCGTACTGGGTCGTGAACACACTGCGCGACACGCTCTCGAACGAGACGATGCTGGCGATCGCCAGGGGCCTGCGACCGCTGGAGGCGAAGAAGCGATGAGCAAGGTCGGGATCTTCGGTGCGGGCTGGGTCGGCGTCGTGACCGGGGCGTGCTTTGCAGACCTCGGTCACTCCGTCGTCGTCCGGGACGTCGCGAGCGAGCGGATCGAGCCTTTGCAGAAGGGAAAGCTCCCTTTCCACGAGCCGCAGCTCGCGGAGCTCGTCGAGCGGAATCGGGAGCGCCTCACGTTCACGCTCGACCCGGCGGAGGCTGCCGGCGACGCCGAGTTTCTCTACGTGGCGGTCGGAACGCCCGCGACCTACGCGGGCGACGCCAACCTCTCCTACGTCTGGAGCGTCCTCGACGACCTGCCCGAGCTGACCGGACGGCCGATCCTGGTGATGAAGAGCACGGTGCCCGTCGGCACGGGTGAGAAGGTTCGCGCGGCGCTCGACGCCCGCGGGCTCGAGCATGTCGGCTACGCCTCGAACCCGGAATTCCTCGCCGAGGGGTCGGCCGTCGGTGACTTCATGCGCCCGGACCGCATCGTGATCGGCGCCTTCGAGTCCGCCGCCGGCGACCGGGTCGAGGAGCTGCACGCGAAGCTCGAGGCGCCGGTCGTCCGCGTCGACGTCGCGTCGGCGGAGATGATCAAGATGGCGGCGAACGCCTTCCTGATGACGCGGATCAGCTTCATCAACGAGATCGCGAACGTCTGCGAGCTCGTGGGCGCCGACGTCCAGGAGGTCGCGCGCGGCATCGGCCTCGACCATCGGCTCGGGCCGCACTTCCTGAAGGCCGGAATCGGCTACGGCGGCTCCTGTTTCCCCAAGGATGCGTCGGCGCTGAAACAGCTCGCCTCCAACTCGGGCTACCACTTTCAATTGCTGTCGGCGGTGATCGAGGTCAACGAGTTGCAGAAGCGCCGCGTGGTCGCCAAGCTCCAGAAGCATCTCGGCAAGCTCCGTGGCAAGCGCATCGCGCTGCTCGGGCTCTCGTTCAAGCCGAACACCGACGACATGAGGGAGGCGCCGAGCATCGTGCTCGCCTCCCGGCTCCTCGCGGAGGGCGCCGATGTCCGCGGCTGGGACCCCGTCGCGAGCCCGGGCGAGCTCCTGAACGGCGTCGAGATCACGGAGACGGTCGCCGCCGCCGTCCGGGACGTCGATGCCGCCGTGATCGTCACCGAGTGGGAGGAGCTGCGCGCACTCGCGAGCGAGGAGACACGCGCGTCCATGCGCAACCCGTTGATCGTCGACGGCCGCAACCTCCTCGATCCTGCCGCGACGCGCGCGGCGGGCTTTGCGTACGAGGGGATCGGCCGGCCGACCTCGCCGCTCGACGGGCGTCCGGAGACCGCCGAGCCAGAGCGCGAGCTCGCCTGAGCCGTGGAGGCGATCATCCTCGCCGGCGGCAAGGCGGAGCGGCTCGGCGATGCTGCCGAGGGCAGGCCCAAGGCTCTCGTCCCGGTTGCCGGCCGGCCCCTTGCGGCTCATCAGGTCGCGCTGCTCGCGGGAGCGGGGGTCAGCCGCATCCTTGTGAGCTGCGCGGCGGGTCAGGAGGAGCTCTTCGCCAGCGAGCTGGCCTCGCTCGGCCCCGAGATCGTTCCGGTCGGGGAACCGGAGCCCCTGGGGCGCGGCGGGGGCCTGCGCCTCGCCGCTGCGGCGCGACGAGAGACCGGGCCGATCTACGCGATCAACGGCGACGAGCTCTTCGACCTCGATCCTGGCGACCTGCTCGATGCGCACAACGCCGCCGCCGGCGTCGCCGCGACGATCACGGTGGCACCCTTGAAGAGCCACCTCGGTGTCGTCGACCTCGAAGCGGACGACACCGTTTCGGGGTTTCGGGAGGCTCCGATCTTGCCGTTCTGGGTGAACACCGGCCTCTACGTCCTCGACGACGAGGCCATCGAGAGGCTGCCCGAACGAGGCGATCACGAAGCCACGACTTTTCCGGAGCTCGCCTCCGAGGGGAGGCTGCGCGGCTTCCGCCACAGAGGCCTGTGGCTGACCGTGAACACTCCGAAGGACCTGCGTCGCGCGCAGGAGTACGTCGAGGCGAACCCGCGGCGATTCCCCTCCCTGGGATGAGATGATCGCCGTGTGCCGGACTCGAGCTTGTCGCCGAACTTGAAGCTCCTCGAGCGCTGGGCGTTCCAACCCGAGCGGGTGGAGAAGCCCTGGGGTCACGAGCTCATCTGGGCCGTCGCGGAGCAGTACTGCGGAAAGATGTTGGTGGTCAGGCGCGGCCAGCAGCTGTCGTTGCAGTTCCACCGAGAGAAGGACGAGTCCTGGTACCTCCTGGATGGCCGAGCAGAGCTCGAGTTTGCGGCCGCGGGCGAGAAGGCCACGACCACGGAGGTCGTGACGGCGGGAGCCGCATTCCGGATCCGGCCGGGCACCGTCCACCGGATCCGCGCGCTCGAGGACACGACGATGCTCGAGGTGTCCACGGCTCATCTCGACGATGTCGTCCGCCTCGAGGATCAATACGGCCGGGAAGGCGCGAGCCTGCCGTAGGGAACCACCCTGACACATCTGTGTTAAGGTTCGGGTGATGAAGGGGTTCTCCATCGGCCGCGCCGCCGAAACGACCGGATGGTCGGCGCGGATGCTGCGCTACCTGGAGCACACCGGGCTCGTCGTACCTCCACGCTCCTCCGCGGCCTACCGGCTCTACGGGCTCCGCGAACTGAACCAGCTGCGTTCCCTAAAGGAGCTTCGCCGCCAGTTCGGGATCGAGCTGACAGACCTCGCATTCGCCGCTCGACTGCGGCGCGAGCCGGCGCTGCGTGCGTCGGTCGACAGCTGGCTCGCCGGCAGCGTTCGGCCGGTCGACTGGGTCGACTGGGAGCAGCGAAAGCACGAGCGGCTCCTCGCCGCCTGATCACTACACTCCGCGACCCTCAACGAGAGAAAGAGAGCACATGGCCACAACGAAGCGCCACGACGTCAAGGATCTCGCCCTCGCGCCCGAGGGTATTCGCCGAATCGCGTGGGCAGACCGCCAGATGCCCGTTCTCGCCGCCATTCGCGAGCGCTTCGAAGCGGAGCAGCCGCTCGCCGGCTACCGGGTGGCAGCATGCCTGCACGTCACGACGGAGACCGCCAACCTCGCCCGGACGCTGAAGGCCGGTGGCGCCGACGTCGTGCTCTGCGCATCGAATCCGCTCTCGACGCAGGACGATGTCGCTGCGGCGCTCGTGGACGAGTTCGATGTCTCCGTCTTCGCGATCAAGGGCGAGGACAACGACACCTACTACCAGCACATCGAGGCAGCGGTCGACCATAAGCCACAGCTGACGATGGACGACGGCGCCGACGTCATCGGCGTCCTCCACTCGCAGCGGCGCGAGCAACTCGGCGACGTCATCGCGGGCACCGAGGAAACGACGACCGGCGTCATCCGGCTGAAGGCGCTCGAGGCGGACGGGGCCCTCGGTTTCCCGATCATCGCCGTCAACGAGGCCCAGACGAAGCACCTGTTCGACAACCGCTACGGAACGGGACAGTCGACGATCGACGGGATCATCCGGGCGACGAACGTTCTCCTGGCGGGCAAGCGATTCGTCGTCTCCGGCTATGGCTGGGTCGGAAAGGGCGTCTCGATGCGGGCCAAGGGGATGGGCGCCCACGTGATCGTCACCGAGGTGGATCCGTTGCGTGCGATCGAGGCGGCGATGGACGGCTTCGAGGTCATGCCGATGGAGCAGGCCGCGGAGGCCGGGGACATCTTTTGCACGGCCACGGGCGACAAGTCCGTCATCGCCCGGGAGCACCTGACGCGGATGAAGGATGGTGCGATCCTCGCGAACACGGGCCACTTCAACGTCGAGATCGAGATCTCGGCCCTGCGGAGCCTGGCCGCCGAGGTGCGCGAGGCCCGCGAGTACGTGGAGGAGTTCACGCTCGAGGACGGCCGGCGCCTGTACCTCCTGGGCGACGGACGGCTGATCAACCTCGCAGCGGCCGAGGGTCACCCCGCGATCGTCATGGACATGTCCTTCGCGAACCAGGCGCTTTCGGCCGAGTACGCGGTCGAGCATGCCGCCGAGCTCGAGCACAGGGTCTACCCGGTGCCCGAGGACATCGACCGCGAGATCGCCCGGTTGAAGCTCCAGACAATGGGGATCACCATCGATCAACTCACCGAAGACCAGGCGTCGTACCTCGCCTCCTGGAACGAAGGCACCTGAGCTGGAGGAGCAGTTGAGGGCGTGAACGCGATCGTCCTCGCGGCTGGGTACGCGACTCGGCTTCGGCCGCTGACCGAGCACGTCGCGAAGCCCTTGCTGCCGCTCGCCGGGCGGCCAATGCTCTCGTATCTGTACGAGAAGATCGCGGCGGTCGAGGAGATCGACGCGGTGCACGTCGTGACGAACTCGCGCTTCGCGGCCGACTTCCGGAGCTGGGCGGGCGAGGTCAGCGGCAAGGTCCCGATCGTCGTCCATGACGACGGCACGAGCACGAACGACGACCGCCTGGGCGCGGTGGGCGACATCCGTTTCGTGCTCGACGCGGCCGGCCTCGACGGCGAGGACCTGCTCGTGGTCGCCGGCGACAACTTCTTCGATTTCGACATCGGGGAGTACGTCGAGTTCTGGCGCGCGAAGGGTGACGGGAGCTGCATCGGCGTGCACGACGTCGGCGATCCTGAGCTCGCGAAGGAGTACGCCGTGGTGGAGCTGGACGGCGACGACCGCGTCACCTTCTTCGTCGAGAAGCCAGAAGCCCCGACGAGCACGCTCACCGCGATCGCGGTCTACCTCTACCGCGCCGAGCACGCCGCGCTCGTCCGGGACTATCTCGCCGAGGGAAACTCCCCGGACCAGCCGGGTCGCTACGTCGCCTGGCTGTACCCCAAGGTGCCGGTGTTCGGCTACCGCTTCCCGGGCAACTGGCTTGACATCGGGAACCGCGAGCAGCTGCTCGCGGCCGACAAT
>JACDAN010000009.1 GCA_013695385.1 Actinomycetota bacterium
CCGACGAGCCGCGCGCCGCGAAGGCGGCGCCCGGCTTACGGTCCGGCCGCTACGAGCCGCCGCCAGGCGGTTCGGCGGCCCTCCGGCGCTGTCGGCGGTAGAGCTGCGACAGCAGGACGCCGCCGAGGACGCCGATTCCCAGCATCAGCACGATCTTCCAGATCAGCGAGACCGTGGAGTCGAAGAAGACGAAGTCGATCTCGATCCGGTCGTCGTTCTTGACGACGAAGGCGATCAGGTAGACGAGGATCGCGAGCAGGCCGAGCAGAATGGCCCACAGACGGGGCTGCCACTGCTCGACTTGGCCGTCTGACGGCCGACCGCGACGCATGACGGCAGTCTAGGCGGCACTAGGCCCCGAGCGGGGCGAGCGGCGACTCGGGGCGGGCGACGAGTCGGGGTTGCCGCGGGGGCTGGAGCGCTCGACGCCTTGCCGGCCTGAAGGTGGGGCATGGAGCGTCAAGGCGAAGGGCACAGAGTCCGGCCTGTCGGAAGTAGCAGTCATCGCAACTTGCTTCGGCGCGTTTGCTCATCGCCGCATTTGCTCCTCTATGGCTGACGTCCTCTCGGTGGCCATCTTGGAGGGTGGCCGACGGGCGCACAAGCCCTCCGTTCACAAAATCGTTGCAATTTCCGGGCAGGTCCGAAACTGCCTGAAACCGGCTTTTCCTACGCTCTTGGCGGCAGCGTTGCCAATGCTCGCAACGCCTGTTGAAAGGTGTCCACAGCGACGACCCGGAGGTCCCCTGCATGGCGTCTGGCCTCGGCGGCGTTTTCCCCAGGTACGAGGAACAAGTCCATGCCGGAGCGCCGTGCGCCGATCGTCTTCTGCTTGACCCCGCCCACCTCGGCGACCGTTCCGTCGAGGAAGATCTGGCCGGTCGCGGCGATGCGGTAGCCGCGGTCGACGTTGCGGCCGAGCTCCTCCATCAGGTCGAGGGCGAAGGCGAGCCCGGCCGAGGGGCCGCCGACTTTGCCGAGGTCGATCTCCACGTCGACCGGGAGATCGAGGACGTCGAAGACCTCGGCGATCGAGATTCCGACGAATGCCCGGCCTGGCCGGCGGGGATCGGCGACGGTTGTGAGCGTGACCTCCCGGGTCTTGCCGCCGCGCTCGATGCGCAGGGTGACCTCGTCGCGCGGCTCCTTGCGCGAGAGCGCGCCCGTGATGTCCTCGGATGCCTCGACCCTGCGCCCGTCGACACTGCGGACGAGATCCCCGGGCCGGAGCTGGCGAGCCGCGGGGTATCCCGCGTAGGTGGCCTCGACGCTGACGCCGAGGCGTTTCGTCCGGACGGTGTAGCCGAGCGCGCGGAGCGCGACGGCCGCGGCGTATTTCTGGCTTCGAGCCATCTCCTGCAGGTCGGCCCGGCGGCGAGTGCGTTCGTTCTGGCCGTCCGCCAGGATTTCCCGTTCGGGCACGAGCGTCGCACCGTCGTGCAGTCCGGGGAAGAGCTTCTCGAGGAAGGACGCCTTCCGCACGTCCACGACGACGTAGTGGATCCCGCCGCCGTTCGCGTCCGGCTTCTCGCCCTCTACCTGCACCTTCGGGGCAAGCGCGCGGGCCTCGTCCGGGAGGAAGATGTAGCGGTCGGAGGGCGCCGCGTAGAGCGCCGCCGCCACGACGAGGAGGAGGGCGCCGAAGGCGATCAGCCAGGCCGGCCAGGGAAGGCGTCTCACAGACCCAGGATAGGGCGGCCCTAGAGGAGGCTGCGGGTGAGCCCGCCGTCCACCGGGATCACCGTGCCGGTGACATAGGAGGCGGCGTCCGAGGCGAGGAACACGGCGACCGAGGCGATCTCTGCGGGTCGACCGAGGCGACGGAGGGGAATCGGCTTCAGATCCTCCTCGGACGGCCCGTCGGGATACACCTCCGCGAGGCGCGCGGTGTCGATCCGCCCAGGGGCGATGGTGTTGACGGTGATCCCCTCCGGGCCGAGCTCCCGCGAGAGCGTCTTCGCCCAGCCGACGACGCCGGGCCGCACTGCATTCGACAGAGCGAGGTTGTCGGCAGGCTCGCGGACGGTGCTCGACTCGATGTTCAGGATCCGACCCGCCGTGCTCTTACGGAGATGCGGCAGGCAGAGGTTCGTGATTCGTACCGCCGAGAGCAGGAGGAGGGCGACGGCCGCCTCGAGCGACTCGTCGTCGACGTCGAGCGCCCTACCTCGCGGCGGCCCACCGCTCGAGTTCACGAGGACGTCGATGCCGCCGAACGCGTCCACTGTCCGACGGACGAGGCGCTCGCAGTCCTGCGGATTCGTGACGTCGCCTTGAACGGCGAGTGCCTCCAGGCGCTCCGCCTCCGTCTCGAGCACCCTCCGTCGGCGAGCGAACATCGCCACATTCATCCCCTCGGCTGCGAAGGCCTCCGCAATCGCGAGGCCGATCCCCTCGGACGATCCGCACACGACGGCCGTCCGCCCCTTCAGACCGAGATCCACGCTCTAGGTCGTGAGGACGCCGACGACCTCGCGGACGGCCTCGGCCGAGGTGCGAAGCTGGCCCTGCTCCTCGTCGGAGAGGTCGAGCTGGACGATCTCCTCGATGCCGGCGGCACCGAGCTTGACGGGGACGCCCATGTAGAGGTCGCTGATCCCGTACTCGCCTTCGAGGTAGGCCGTGCAGGGGAGGAGGCGTTTCTCGTCCAGCACGATCGCGTCGACCAACTGCGCGGCCGCCGCGCCCGGCGCGTACCAGGCGGAGGTGCCGAGAAGGTTGACGAGCTCGCCGCCCCCCTTCGCCGTCCGCTCCACCATCGCGTCGATCCTGTCCTGCGGGACGAGCTTCGTCAGCGGGACGCCGCCGACGGTCGTGGCCGACACGACGGGAACCATCTGATCGCCGTGCCCACCGAGCACCATCGCGGTCACGTCTTTCGCCGACGAGCCGGTCTCCCACGCGATGAACGTGGAGAAGCGTGCGGTGTCGAGGATCCCGGCCATGCCAAAGACGCGCTCCTTCGGCCAAGCGGACACGTTCTTCGCGACATGGCACATGGCGTCGAGCGGGTTCGAGACGACGATCAGGACGGCGTCGGGCGAATGCTGGATCGCCTCCTCGGTGACGGACTTCACGATCTTCTCGTTCGTCGAGACGAGGTCGTCGCGGCTCATCCCCGGCTGGCGTGGAAGCCCGGCAGTGATCACGACGACCTCCGACCCGGCGGTTTCCTCGTAGCCGTTCGTCCCGACGACGTTCGGCTCGTAGCCCAGCACCGGGGCCATCTGGTTGATGTCCAGCGCCTTGCCCTGCGGAAGCCCCTCCTTGATGTCGACGACGACGACGTCGGCGTAGTCGCGGAGCGCGAGCACCTGGGCGCAGGTGGCGCCGACATTGCCGGCCCCGACGACTGTCACCTTCCTACGCAACTGCTACCCCGAGCTTCTCGATGATCGCGTCGGCAACCTGACTCGTTCCCACTGCAGTCGGGTCGTCGCGGCTCGGCTTCATGTCGTAGGTGACGCTCTTTCCCTCGCGGATGACCTCCGCGACCGCAGTCTCCACGCGGTCGGCCGCCGCGCCCTCCTCGAGATAGCGGAGCATCATCACCGCCGAGAGCATCTGGGCCATCGGATTGACCTTGTTCTGGCCGGCGTACTTCGGGGCGGAGCCGTGGGTCGGCTCGAAGATCGCGATGTCCTCGCCGAAGTTACCGCCCGGCGCCATCCCCAGACCGCCGATCATCCCCGCGCAGAGGTCGGAGAGGATGTCGCCGTAGAGGTTGGGGCAGACGAGGAGGTCGTACTCCTCGGGCCGCTGAACGAGCTGCATGCACATGTTGTCCACGATGCGCTCGTCGAACTCGATGTCGAGGTTCTCTGTTGCCACCTCTTGCGCAACGCGAAGGTAGAGACCGTCGGTGAATTTCATGATGTTCGCCTTGTGCACCGCCGTCACCTTGCGGCGGCCGTTTCGGCGCGCGTAGTCGAAGGCGAACTGGACGACGCGGCGTGTCCCGCTCACGGAGAGGGGCTTGATCGAGATGCCGGCGTCGGAGTGGCGGAGCGTTCCGCCGTGATCGTTGATCCACCCGATCAACTCCTGCGCCTCGTCGGTGCCCTGCTCGTACTCGATTCCGGCGTAAAGGTCCTCGGTGTTCTCACGGACGATCATGAGATCGACGTCCTCGAAGCGGGAGCGCACACCGGGGTAGCTCTTGCACGGCCGGACCTGGCCGTAGAGGTCGAGCGCTTTTCGCAGGCCGACGTTGACCGAGCGGAAACCGCCGCCGACGGGCGTCGTGATGGGTCCCTTGAGGGCGACGCCGGTTTCCCGGATCGCGTCCAGCACGTGGTCGGGAAGCGGGTTCCCGTCGTTCTGATCCATCACGTCGGTGCCGGCGTACTGGACGTCCCACTCGAATTCCACGCCTGTCGCCTCGAGCACCCGCCTGGTGGCTTCGGTGAGCTCGGGGCCCGTGCCGTCGCCGGGGATCAAGGTGACTCTGTGGGCCATGCCGGCGGCGACTCTATCGTTTCAGAGGGCCGACTTCGCGGTAGATTCCGCCGCGATGAGCGAGTTCAAGCCGGGCCTCGAGGGCGTTGTCGCGATCCAGACGGAGATCGCCGAGCCCGACAAGGAAGGCGGGGCGCTCCGCTACCGCGGGGTCGACATCGAGGAGCTCGTCGGCAAGGTGCCGTACGAGAAGGTCTGGGGCCTCCTCGTCGACGAGGAGCTCGAGCCGGGGATGCCCGACCCCGAGACGTACGAGCCGAAGAGCCTCACCGGAAACGCTCCGTCCGACCTTCAGGCGGAGACCGCCAGGCTCTCCAGCGAGTGGGCCCTGAAAAAGATCGTCGACACCGACGAGCGCGAAGTGCGGGACGATCTCGCGCGTCTCTCGGCGCAGATGATGTCGATCGTGGCCCAGTCGGCGGCCGTGCACGACGGCCGCAAGGCGGCGCCCGACGAGTTCGTCGCACAGGGCGACACGGCCGCGGAGAAGTTCCTGCTGCGGTGGCGGGGAGAGGCCGATCCCGACCATGTGAAGGCAATCGACACCTACTGGATCTGCACCGCCGAGCACGGCCTGAACGCCTCCACCTTCACGGCACGCATCACGGCGTCGACCGGCGCCGACTGCGGCGCGGCGATGTCGGCGGCGGTTGGCGCGCTGAGCGGCCCACTCCACGGCGGCGCTCCAGCGCGGGTGCTCCCGATGCTGGATGCGGTCGCGGAGAGCGGCGACCCCGCCGGTTACGTCAAGGACCTCCTCGACAGCAAGGGGCGGATCATGGGCTTCGGGCACCGGATCTACCGCGCCGAGGACCCCCGCTCGCAGATCCTCAAGCGAACAGCGCAGGAGATCGGCTCTCCCCGCCTCGAGGTCGCGGAGGCGCTCGAGGAGGCCGCGCTCGCGGAGCTCCACAACCGCAAGCCCGACTACGTCATCGCGACGAACGTCGAGTTCTACTCCGCCGTGCTGCTGGACGCCGCCGACGTGCCGCCCTACCTGACCCCCGCGATGTTCGCCACCGCTCGGGTCGCCGGCTGGTCGGCGCACATCCTCGAGGAGAAGCGCACCGGCCGGTTGATCCGTCCCTCGGCCCGGTACATCGGGCCGGGCGCGCGGTCGCTCTCCGCGGTTTGAGCCTCGCGGATGCGGCCTCCGAGGCCGCCGCCCTCGCCGAACAGAAGGCCGAGCGCGAACTCGCGCAGATGCGGGCCGAGTGGGACGACGAGATCGAGGCGGCGGCGCGGAGCACCGACTTCCGGGATCGCGCGCTCGCCTACCGCGCGATCGGCCAGTTTCGCTTCCGGCAGAAGCTCGAGCTCTTGCGCCGCGGCCTGGAGGACGACAGCCCCGCCGCCCGTGGCTCCGCGCTGCTCTCGCTCGAGCTGATGTCCCGCGACCACCCGGGCGACATCAACGCGGACCGGTCGATGCTCCATTCGCTGGCCTCGTCGGACGGCAACCAGGCCGTGCGTCGCCTGGCGATCCTCTGCCTGAAGAACGGGTCGTCGAACCGGGACACGATTACGCTGCTCGAGGGGCTGTCGGGCGACGACGAGCTTGACCGGGACCTACGCGAGACCGCGAAGCGGGCGGCGGCGATGCTGACGAAGAAGGGGCGCGCGAACTAGAACGAGGGGAGGGGCGGTCACTGCGGTTTTCGTCTGGCGTGAGGATGCGCCTGGAAGTACAGGTCCCGGCGCCTCCGATCGGTGACGTGGGTGTACAGCTCCGTGGTAGCCAGGTCGGCATGGCCGAGCATCTCCTGGACGCTTCGGAGATCGGCGCCTCCCTCGAGGAGATGGGTTGCGAAGGAGTGGCGCAGGAGGTGGGGATGGACCCGCCCCGGCTCGAGCCCGGCCTCCCCGGCGAGCTTGCGCAGGATGAAGAAAGCGCCCGCGCGGGTCAGCGCGCCGCCCTGCGCGTTGAGGAAGAGCTCCGGCCGGTGGCGGCGGTCGAGGTGCGGGCGCCCGCGGGCGAGATAGCGGCGGATCGCCTCGACCGCCTGGCGCCCGATCGGCACCACCCGCTCCTTCCCACCCTTGCCGACCGTTCGGACGAGGCGCTGGTCGAGGTCGATTCCGCCACGCTCCAACCCGACGGCCTCGCTCACCCGTAGGCCTGCGCCGTAGAGGAGCTCCAGGAGTGCGCGGTCCCGCAGCGAGCGAGGCGCGGTTCCGTTTGCCGCCTCGATCAGGCGCTCCGCTTCGGCGGGGGAAAGCATGCGCGGCAGCCGCCTGGTGCGCCGCGGAAGATCAAGCTCTGCTGCCGGGTTCGCATCGCCCGCTCCGATCAGGACGAGGTGGCGATGGAACGAACGGACCGAGGCCACTCGCCGCGCGATGGTCGCGCCGGAGAGACCCCTCGCCCGCAGCTCGGCGAGGTAGCGCTCGAGCTCCTCCGTCGACACGGACGCAGGCGAGCGGCCGAGCCAGGTGGCGAGCGCTTCGAGGTCTCGCTTGTAGGCCTCGACCGTCCGCGGAGCGAGCCGCGCCGCCGAGAGCGCGAGATAGCCCTCGAGCTCAGGATCTCGGGTGGGAGCGGTCATAGACCTTCCTCAGCCGCTTGCCGTCGACGTGGCTGTAGACCTGCGTGGTCGAGAGGGAGCTGTGGCCGAGGAGCTCCTGGATCGTCCTCAGATCGGCGCCGCCCTCGAGGAGGTGGGTCGCGAATGCGTGACGCAGGCGGTGGGGGTGGGGGAGGAGCTTGCGCAGGGTGCTCGTGTCGAGCCGCTTCCCGCGTGCTGAGAGGAAGAGCGCGTCGTTCGCGCCGCGTGCCAGCCGGCCCCGAACCCGCAGCCAGAGGCCGACGGCGTAGGCCGCCTCCTCGCCGAGCGGAACCACCCGCTCCTTGCCGCCCTTCCCCCGGATGCGGACGGCTTCCTGGTCGAACTCGATGTCGGCGAGGTCCAGGTCGACCGCCTCCTGGCTGCGGAGGCCGGCCGAGTAGACGAGTTCGACGAGAGCCCGGTTTCGCACCGCGAGCACGTCGTCTC
>JACDAN010000001.1 GCA_013695385.1 Actinomycetota bacterium
GGTGGACGCTCCGAGCGCCCACCGCACGCCGTAGAAAGAGCCGCTTAGAAGCCGGGAACCGCGTGGAACACGAACGTATGGAGCCTGAAGCCTCGCCCCAGGTCCTCGACGATGTGCGAGCTGCGCAACCCGTCGCGTCGATGCACGACGACACCGGACGTTGCCGTCGTCGAGGTCACCGTGCTCGTCGCATCGAGGTGGCTGTTGTAGATCGTCTCGAGCTGCTGGTAATCGTGAGCGTTCGGGCTGGGGTTGTCGAGCGCGTCCGCGTAGTCCATGCAGGTGTTCAGATCCGCACCGGACTCGTCCTGATGCCCGAGGCCGTAACCGTGGCCGACCTCCTGGCACAGCACGTGCTGCTTGTTCGTGTTTGTGTACGTCACCGACGAAAGGTAGGAATCGTTCATCTTTGCGGTCGCCTTGACGATGTGACCGCCGGACGTCCAGATCTGGGCGAGCCCGAGCCAGCCGTTGAAGCCGTAGCTTCCGTTGCAGACCTCGATCCGGCCGTTATTCGCGGAACAGCGCTTCCTCGCGGCTCCGGCGACGACCGGTGAATCGAGGACGGACGACGCCGTCCAGTCTGTCGACGCAACGCCCAGGCGTGACTTCCAGTCGGACGAGAGATTGTCGCCGAGCGGAACCGTGAACGGGTTGCTCGTTCGCGCCCAGTGATAGTTGCCCCACGAATGCGAGGCCGATGCCTGTGCGGCGCCGAGCGCGGCCCAGACGAGACAGCCAACCGCGGCGACGGCAATACGCGTGCGCATAAAAACTCCTTGAAATTGGACTCCTCGGTACTAGGGATAGTAATCGACTAGTCGGATCTTGACTAGGCGTCCTCGATTTCGAGACCGAAGCGGGGCATGCGGTCGATTACCGCCTGGTTGAACTCCGCGATGTACTCGTCGGCGTCGTCGGACTCCAGCGTGCTCGCATACGAGTCGCGCATCTCGGCCAGCGCCTCGGTGCCGTGCTCGACCAGCTCCTGAAAGCGGCTGTAGACCTCCTCGGCATCCTCCCGGTCGGCCTCGTCATAGGCGCGCTCGGCCTCGTCCAATTGCCGGAGGAACGCACGGTCCTGCTGCTCGAACAGGTCGAGCTGCCGGTCGATGACCTCGGCGAAGCGGTCTTCCATCGTCCGCTTAGGCTACTGCCGTGGTCGTGCGCACCTGGAATCTCTTTCACGGGAACACCCTCCCGCCCGGTCGGAGGCGCTACGTCGAGGAGATGATCCGCCTCGTGACCGGCGACGGGCCGGACGTCGTCTGTCTCCAGGAAGTGCCGCCGTGGGCGGTCGAGGCGATCGGTCAATGGAGCGGGATGCAGGTGTTCGCCCAGGTGGCGGCACGGCCGACTCTCGGGCCGCTGCCCTCGACGGTCGAGCTCGGGCGGCGGATCACCGACCTGAACCCGGGGCTCCTGCGCTCGGGCTTCGAGGGGCAGGCGAACGCAATCCTCGTCACGCCGCAGCGCCGGATCACCGCGCGTCATGTCTTGACCTTGAATTCGCTGCGGTTTCGGCTCCGAGAGGGGCGTCGGATGGGGCTCTCCGTGACCGAGCAGGTCGCCTGGGCCAAGGAGCGGCGACAGTGCATCGCCGTGCGGCTCGACGGCGGACTCGTCGTGGCCAACCTCCATGCGAGCCATGCGCGCAACCCTCGGATCCCGGATGCAGAGGTCTCCCGGGCCGCAGGCTGGGCGGCGACG
This sequence comes from Actinomycetota bacterium, assembly GCA_013695385.1. Classification (GTDB taxonomy): domain Bacteria; phylum Actinomycetota; class Thermoleophilia; order Gaiellales; family Gaiellaceae; genus JACDAN01. The sequence goes on from JACDAN010000001.1 coordinate 1,711, forward strand.
CTCGCCGGCGACGCGCCGTGCGTCCTGGCGGGGGACTTCAACGTGGACATCGCCCGGTCGGTTGCGATCGACCAGCTGGAGGGTTTCTCGAAGGCCGGCCCCGGGATCGACCACGTCGTGGTCCGCGGCGCCTCGGCCGGGCCGTACGACCGGTGGGCGCCGGCCCGCCGGCGGCTGGGGAGTCTGGCCCTGTCCGATCACGCACCCGTGGAGGTGAGGGTGCAGTGACAGCCGAGGAGGCTCGGTCGGCCTTTCCCGTGCTCGAACGATATGCCTATCTCAATGCAGGGGCGGTGGGGCCCATCTCGCATGCCACGCACGGAGCGCTGATCGACGCGGAGCGCGAAGAGCTCGAGCACGGCCGGGCGAGCTGGCCGTACCTCATAGGGATGATCGAGGCGCGCAGCCACCTCCGAGACGCTGTTGCGGCGGAGGTCGGCGTTGACGCCGATCGAATGTCGTTGACGACCTCGACGTCCGAGGGCTGCCGGATCGTCCTTGCCGGCCTCGAGCTTGGGCCCGAGGACGAGGTGGTCACCACCGACGGCGAGCACTTCGGCCTGCTAGGCCCTGTTCACGCCTCCGGAGCGCGCGTCCGCGTGGCGGAAGTGTTGGGACGCCCGGCGGGGGAGGCTCTCGATGCGATCCTGGCCGAGATCGGTCCGCAGACGAAGCTCGTGGCCGTGTCGCACGTGCTGTGGGTCAACGGTCATGTCCTCCCCGTGCACGACCTGAAGGATGCGATCGCGGTGCCGTTGCTGGTCGACGGGGCTCAGTCTGTGGGCGCGATTCCGGTCGAGGCTTCTGCGATCGACTTCTACACGGTGTCGGGTCAGAAGTGGCTGTGCGGTCCGGCTCCGACAGGCGGCCTCTACGTCAAGGATCCCGAACGGCTCCGTGTCGTGATGCCGAGCTACTTCTCGCAGGAGAGACACGAACCGGACGGCTCATTCGAGCCGAGGGGCGGTGCGGCTCGGTTCGATCCGGGCTGGATCCCGGTTCCCTACCTGGCGGCACTGCTCGCCGCGCTGGGCGGAGCCCCGGAATGGCGGTTCGAGCGGTCGCGGGAGGTGGCCGAGCACTGTCGCGACCGGCTCGTCGGCGCCGGCTACGACGTCGTCACCGAGGCTGGACACTCGAATCTCGTCTCGTGGCGCTGGGAGGGCGACACGATGGCTGCCGCGCGCGTGCTCGGCGAGCAGGGTGTCCTGATCCGCGACCTGCCGGGCACGGGCCTCCTGCGCGCCTCCTGCGGGTACTGGACGAGCGACGAGGACATCGACCGGCTCCTCGAGTCTATGGCGGGGGTCTCCTAGAGGTCCGCGAAGAGGTCGACGACGTTGCCGTCCGGATCCTTGACCTGTGCGTACCGCATGCCCCAAGGGGCGTCCCAGGGCTTCTTGTGCGCCTCACCCCCATGCTGCAGGAGCCGCGCGTGGACCTCGTCGACGTCCGTAGGCGAGTCGCAGCGGAACGCGATTGCCACCCTGTGTCCCCCGGTCGGCGGTTGCCAGCCAGGGTCGAACGACCTGAGCGTCTCGACGGTGTCCAGCATGAACCGTAGACCGCCGGGCAGTCCCGCCTCGAGGTGTCCGTGGCCCTCCGGATCGGGGTCGGGCAGCTCCAACCCGAGCTCGCGGTAGAACGCCACAGCGCGCTCGAGGTCCTCGACCACGACTCCGATCGCCTCGAAACGAGAGCTCATGCCGTCTTCGTGTCCGCCTCAGTCCGCAGGCCGAGCTCGCCGGCGATCGGCTTCATCGCGTCCGTGACGAACTGCACGTGCTCGTCGAATTCGACGCCGAGCAGCTCGGCCCCCGCGTAAACCTCGTCCCGGTGCACCCCTGCGGCGAACGAGGGCTGCTTGAGCTTCTTCTTTACCGACTTCGGGGCCAGTGTCTCGATTCCGTCCGGCCGCACGAGGCCGCAGGCGTGGATGAACCCCGCGAGCTCGTCGCAGGCGAACAGCGCCTTCTTCAGGTCGGTGTCCCGCGGCATCGCGAGATGTTCAGCATGCGACAGCACCGACTCGATCAGCTCCTCCGGATACCCCTCTTCGCGGAGGAGCGGCGCGCCGTCCTGCGGATGCTCGTCGAGGGTGGGGTGGATCTCGTAGTCGAAGTCGTGGAGGAGGGCCGTCGCCCCCCAGAGCTCCTCGTCCCCGCCCAGCTTCCGCGCGTATGCACGGACCCCGGCCTCGACGGCCAGGGCATGCCGGAGAAGCGCCTCGCTCTTCGTATAGCGGGTCAGGGTCTCCCAGGCGCGCTCGCGGGTAACTTCCATCGCGCTCAGTACGATAGTCCGCTCGTGTCCACGACCCTGGTCGCCGACGCAGTGATGGAGAGCTTCGTGATCGAGGGGGGCATCCCCCTCAGCGGCCGCGTCTCGGCGGCAGGGAACAAGAACGGCGCCCTGCCGATCCTCGCGGCGACGCTGCTTGCGGGAGAGCCGGTGACGCTTCGAAACGTCCCGCGCATCCGCGACGTCGAGACGATGGTGGCTCTCCTCGCCGACATCGGCGCCGACGTCGAATGGCTCGGCACGAACGACATCCGGATCGACGCGGCCAACGCGCAGAAGGTCGAGCTCGATGCTGAGCTCTGCAGCCGGATTCGCGCCTCCTTCCTGCTGGCAGGCCCACTCCTCGCGCGCTTCGGTCGAGCGAGCGTGCCGCCGCCGGGGGGCGACGTCATCGGCCGCCGCCGTCTCGACCCGCACATCCACGCCCTCGCCGAGCTGGGAGTGGAGATCGAGGTCAACGGCCGGTTCGACATGCGCACCGACGGGCTCCAGGGCCGCCGGATCTTCCTCGACGAGGCAAGCGTGATGGCGACCGAGAACGCCGTCATGGCGGCTTCCCTCGCCTCTGGTGAGACGGTGATCGGAAACGCGGCCTGCGAACCGCACGTCCAGGATCTCTGTCGCTTCCTGTGCTCGCTCGGTGCCGAGATCGAGGGAATCGGCTCCAACGTGCTTCGTCTCCGTGGCGTCCAGGCGCTCGCCGGAGGGGAGTGGCGCATCGCCCCCGAGCACATCGAGGTCGCGAGCTTCATCGGTCTGGCGGCGGTGACCGGCGGCGACGTCACGGTCGAGAACGTCGTGATCGACGATCTGCTGCCGATCCTGCCGGCGTTCGCGCGGCTCGGCGTGCGCGTGGAGCTGCTCGAGTCGAGTGTCCGCGTGCCCCCCGGCCAGGAGCTGCAGATCGAGAACGACGTGGGCGACCAGATCCCCAAGATCGAGGACGGCCCGTGGCCCGCGTTTCCGGCCGACCTGACCTCGATCGCGCTGGCCGTCGCAACCCAGGCGACGGGAACGATCCTGATCTTCGAGAAGATGTTCGAGAATCGCCTATTCTTCGTGGACAAGCTCGTGTCCATGGGTGCGCGGATCATCCTCTGCGACCCGCACCGCGCCGTCGTCACCGGGCCGGCGAGGCTCTACGGACAGCGGATGGCCAGCCCGGACATCCGCGCGGGCATGGCGATGCTGATCGCCGGCCTGTGCGCTGAGGGGGTCTCGACGATCGGCAACGTCGGGGAGATCGACCGCGGCTACGAGCGCATCGACGAGCGTCTCCGCGCCCTCGGCGCGCGAATCGAGCGCGTGGAGGCCCGCTAGCGGTAGGAGGGCTAGCGCCGGACGCGGATCACGAAGCGGCCGGAGGCCGCTTCGGCGAGCTCCGGTACGCCGGCGAACTTCACGCGGAGGACGTAGCGGCCGGGCTGAAGCCGGGCCTGCAGCAGGGCGCGTCCCCCTGCCTTCGTGCCTGAACGCGCGATCCGGTGCCATTTGCCGTTCCGCCGAACCTGGAGCGAGACCCGGCGGCCTGCGGGCGAGATCGCCGAAAGCTGCGATCGAAGCCGAGCGCGGACGCGAACTCGCGTTCGCTTGGCCTGACGACGGAGGGAGCCGACGAGGCGGAGAGAGGAGTACGCCCGTGCCGGAGGGACGATCTCGCCGCCGTTCTGTGCGGTTGCGACCGCACGACCCACGTCGAGAACCCCGTAACCGAGACCCTTCGTCCACCGCCCATCGCCCGAGGCCGATCGCTTGAGGATCCACGCGACCTGGTCGCGCGTCAGCGTCGGGTTCGCGGCCCACACGAGAGCGGCGGCGCCGGCGACCTGCGGAGCGGCGAACGACGTGCCGCTGGAGTAGCCGTAGAGACCGCGGGCAGAACCGGGCAGCGGGTACCGGGGCCAGTTGCGCGCCTTCGAATAGGACGAGACCGCGCCGAAGACGCTCTCGCCAGGGGCGGCAAGCGAGATCCACGAGCCCGTGTTCGAGAAGGACGCGCGCGTCCCGGTCTTCGTGGTTGCGCCGACGGCAAGGCCGAATCCGCCTCGGCCGTTCGAGCCGACGGGCTGGAGGAGCGCTGCCGGGTACTCGACCGGGTTGCCCTCCTCGAACTCGTTGCCCGCGGCGGCCACGACGAGAACCTCGTGCTGCGCTGCGTACTCGAGCGCCTTCTGCTCGACCGCCGAGGTCTCGGTGCCGCCGATCGAAAGATTGATGACCTTGGCGCCATGGTTGACCGCGTAGACGATCGCGTCGGCCTCGTCGACATCCGTGAACGAGCCGCCGGTTCGGCCGGACTGGATGACGAGCAGCTGAGAGTCGCCACCGAAACCGGCGATGCCCTCGTTGTTCATGACTGAGCCCGCCGCGATCGAGGCGACGAACGTTCCGTGGCCTTGGTAGTCGCGAACGTCCGAACCGTCGGTGAAGACGTTGTGCGTCTCGGGCTTCTTCGCTGCCAAATCTGGCGCGGTCACATCGGCGCCGGTGTCGATCACGGCGATCTTCACGGATGCCGCGGCGCGAAGGACAGCGTCCGGAACCGTGCCGGCGCGGGTCGCTGTGTACTGCCACTGGTACGGGACGCCGGCCGAGTACATCGCAGTCAGACCGGGTTCGGCAGCGGAGAAGCGGGGCTCGGGGGTCTCGACCGAGGCGATGCCTCTGAGCCGGACGACCCCTGCGGAGAACCGGGCCGGGTCGGCCGGCCGGACTTCGACCGAGCGGACATCGGGGAGGCGCCGCACGATCTGGGCCGGATAGGCCCGAAGTGCGCGCCGCATCGCCGCTCCGTTCCTGTACGTGACCACCGCCGTGTCCGCGGTTTCGGGACCGACGGACGAAGCAGACAGGGCCGCGGGCACGCCGAGCGCTGCAGCGCCCAGGAGAGGGGCGATTGCCGCAGCAAGACGCAACATCGTGGAGTCGCTCTTCGTGTTCATATGGGCCGCTTCGAGCCGGGGAAATGGCTCGCGTATTGGCGAATCGGCCCTCTCGGCGCCCTGCGATACCCTCGTTCGAGCTATGCCGCCGAGCGCGCAACCCGAACCCAGGACGCTGGCCGCCCGGATCGCACTCGACGGCACCGGCCGGGCGAACGTCGCGACCGGTCTCCCGGTCCTCGACCACCTGCTCGGCCTGCTCGCCGCGCGCGCCGGCTTCGACCTCCAGCTCGAGGTCGCACCAGGCAGCCCCGACGCGGTCGCGGGCACCGCCGGGAGGGCCCTGGGTGAGGCGTTGCGCGGAATCTTCGACAGCCGGGAGGTGCCGGGTTACGGCACCGCAACCGTTCCGGCGGATGAGGCGTTGGCGAGCGTTGTGCTCGAGGCGTCCGGCAGGCCGCTGCTCGTCTCGAACGTCGACCTCTCCGATGCCCACGTCGCCGGTTTCGACCGCGACCTCGTCTCTGCGTTCTTGCGCGAGCTCTCGGAGGCGGGTGGGCTGACGCTGCACGTCCGGCTGCTCCACGGGGAGGACGCCCGCCACGTCCTGGAGGCGATCTTCAAGGCGCTCGGCGGCGCCCTCGCGCTGGCCGCAGAGCCGCGAAAGGAGTGAGAGTGGAAGAGAAGACCGTCGTTCGAACCGACGCCGCGCCCGCTCCGTTCCAGGGCGCCCCGTACTCGCAGGCGATCAAGGCCGGTGGATTCGTGTTCGTCTCGGGTCAGGTCGCCCTGAAGCCGGGCCACACCGAGCTTGCGGGCGACTCGATCGAGCAGCAGACCGAGCAGGTCTTCGCGAACCTCCAGGCGATCCTCGAGGAAGCGGGCTCCTCGCTCGACCAGATCGTCAAGACGACCGTCTTCCTGGCGGATTTCGGTGACTTTCCAGCGATGAACGAGGTCTACGCGCGGCGGATCGGCGACCGGCCGCCGGCCCGTGCGACCGTCGAGGTGTCGAAGCTCCCCTCGGGCGCGCGCGTCGAAATCGAGGCCGTCGCCCTGGTCTGACGCCACAATTGGGGGCATGAAGGCCTCCGAGGTCATCGCCGGGCACACGAACACCGATTTCGACGCGTTCGCGGCCATGCTCGCCGCCCGCCGGCTCTACCCGGAGGCCGTCGTCGCCGTGCACGGCGCTCTCAACCGAAACGTCCGGGAGTTCTATCGCCTCCACGCGGACGAGCTGGACGCGGTGGAGGCCTCGCGCCTGGACCTCGACGCGATCCGGAGACTCGTCGTGGTCGAGACGACAGCTGCATCGCGACTCGGCGACCTGGAGGCCGCAGCGCTCGATCCGACGGTGGAGAAAGTCATCTTCGACCATCACGGCGGCGAGCTGCCCGAGTGGGTCAGGCCGGAGAACGCCGTGATCTCGGAGGACGGAGCATTGACGACGACGCTCGTCGGTGTCCTCGCCGAGCGGGAGCTCGAGGTGACGCCTCTCGAAGCCACGGTCTTTGCGCTCGGAATTCACGAGGACACCGGCTCGCTCACCTATCCCACGACGACACAGCGGGACGCCGATGCCCTGGCCTGGTGTCTGCGGCACGGTGCGCGCCAGGAGCTGCTCGCGCGCTTTTTGCATACGCCGCTCGGCGGGGAGGAGCGTGAGCTCCTCGGAGCGCTCATGGACTCACTGGAGACCCGTCGTGTCGCCGGCGTAGACGTGCTCGTTTCGGCTGTGTCCTGGCCGGACCACGTCGACGGCATCTCGAATCTCGCTCACAAGATCGTCGACCTCACCGACTGCCGGGCGCTGGTGCTGCTCGTGGAGATGGACGAGCGGGTCTTCGCCGTGACGCGCAGCCGGACGCCCGAGATCGACGCCGCCGCGATCGCCCGCGCCCTCGGCGGGGGCGGACACCGTGAGGCTGCTTCCGCGATGGTGCGCGGAACGCTGGCCGGGGCGCGCCAGAAGCTCGAGGAGGGGCTTAGAGCCGCGGTGCGGGAGCCGGTGCGAGCCGAACAGGTGATGTCTCGGCCCGCGCGGTCGGTGGCACCGGACGAGACGGTCGCCCGCGCCATGGTGGCCTGCCAGCGCCATGGGCAGAGCGGCATCCTGGTCGTCGAGGACGGGCGTCTCGTCGGCGCGGTGGCGCGCGAGGATCTCGACAAGGCGATCGGGCATGGTCTCTCCCACGCGCCGGTAAAGGGCATCATGAGCGCGCGCACCGCCACTGTCACCGCGGAGACGCCGCTCGCGGAGCTGCAGGAGGCTCTGGCCGCGTCGGCGGATGGAAGAGTCGCCGTTCTTGACGGTGAGGAGCTCGTAGGGGTCGTAACCAGAGGGAACCTTCTCCAGGAGCTCGGCGGCCGGGCGGACGCGGAGCCCGAAGCGGGCGTGAGCCTGACGGACGAGCTCTCGCGGCTCGGCGAGCTGCAGCCGGTCTTCGAGGCGATTTCGGCCGTCAGTGAGCCGTACGACGGCGTCTATCTCGTCGGCGGGACGGTTCGGGACATCCTCATCGGAGAGCCGAACTTCGACGTGGACGTCGCCGTCGAGGGCGACGCGATCGCGCTGGGGCGCAGCCTCGCCGAGGCGCTCGGCGGAAGGCTTCGCGCACACCAGAAGTTCGGCACCGCCGTCGTCCTCTACGGGGAGGACGACCGCGTGGACGTCGTCACGGCGCGCACGGAGTTCTACGACGCTCCAGCCGCGCTTCCGACAGTCGAGCACGCCACGATCCGGGAGGATCTCTTCCGCCGCGATTTCACGATCAACGCGATGGCCGTCTCGCTCAAGGGCGAAGACTTCGGCCGGCTCGTCGATCCGTTCGGCGGCCGGCGCGACCTCGACGCGAAGACGATCCGGGTGCTGCACAACCTCTCGTTCATCGACGATCCGACCCGGATCTTCCGTGCGATCCGGTACGAAAGCCGCCTCCGCTTCCGGATGGACGAGCACACGCAACGACTCGCACGCGGGTGCATCGAGATGGGCCTCGTGGGAGACCTCTCGTCCGCCAGGCTTCGCGACGAGCTGACCGCACTGCTGGAGGAAGGGGACGCCGGTGCGTCGATCCTCCGGCTCGAAGAGCTGGGTGCAGGGAGAGCGGTCCATCCCCACTTCGCCGCCGACGAGGAGGCCGTGCGACTCCTCGAGCGGCTGCGCGAGCTGAATGGACGGTACGAGACCAACGTTCCGGCCTGGCGCCTCGCGCTGATTGCGCTCGCACGGAACCTGCCTTCCGACGAGGTCTACGGCTGGCTGCGCCGCCTCAAGGTGCAGCGGCGAGATCTGGAGAGGATCGCCGCGGCCGTCTCCGTCGGTCCGCGGCTCGTCGAGCGCCTTCGAACCGGGTCTCTCGACGCGGCGGAGATCGTTGCGCTCGCAGACCCCTACGCGCCCGACGCGCCGCTCTTCGCGATGGCGATCGAGGAGCGACCCGAGCTCGACGACTACTTCCGCAGGCTCAGAATGGTCGAGCTCGAAGTCAGCGGCGCCGATCTCGCCGAGCTCGGTCTCGGCGAGTCTCCGGAGGTGGGGGAGATCCTGTCGGAGCTCCGCCGCCGCAAGCTGAACGGACAGCTCGACGGACGGGAATCGGAGCTCGAGGCCGCGCGGGAGCTGATCTCGAGCAGGTGATCCGCTGGGATCCTCCGGGGCCGTACACCGTCGCCTTTTCGACGCGTGCCGGCGGCGTCAGCGAGGGGCCGTACGAGTCGCTGAACCTCGGAATCCTGACTGCGGACGACCCCGAGCGCGTCGTGGAGAACCGCCGGCGCCTCGCGGAAGAGGTGGGGATCGACCCCGGGCGCGCGCGGATGGCCTGGCAGCGGCACGGCACGGTGGTCAGGAAGGCCTCGCCCGAGGGGATTCTGAAGCCGGGAACGAGGCACGAGCCCTGCGACGGCTTCTGGAGCGACGAGTCCGGTCAGGGGATGATGCTGCTGACTGCTGACTGCCTGCCGGTGGCGATCGCGAGGCAAAGCGACGACAACCCTGCCCTCGCAGTCCTTCATGTGGGTTGGCGCGGGCTGCTGGAGGGAATCGTCGGCAGCGGAGTGGCGGCACTCGGGGGCGGCAGGTTCGCCGCGGCGATCGGGCCGGGAATCGGTCCGTGCTGTTACGAGGTGGGGAATGAGGTCGCCGAACCCTTCACGAGGCGTTTCGGGCTGGAGGTCGTCAGCGAGGGGCGCCTCGACCTGTGGCGGGCCGCGGAGCTGGCACTCACCGAGGCTGGTTCCCGCGCGGTCGAGCGGACCGACCTCTGCACGTTCTGCCACCCGGAGCTCTTCTTCTCGCACCGCCGGGACCGCGGCACGACCGGCCGGCAGGGAGTCATCGCCTGTGTCGGCTGACGAGATCCGCACGCGCTACGAGAGGATCCGGGTGGAGGTCGGCCCCGGGGTGACTGTCGTTGCCGCCACGAAGTACGTCGCCGTCGAAGACATGGCCGCCCTGGCCGAGGCGGGCGTCGAGGTGGTGGGCGAGAACAAGGCGCAGGATCTCGAGGCGAAGCATTCCGCCTATGGCGAAGCGTTCCGGTGGCACTTCATCGGCCATCTTCAGAGCCGCAAGGTCAAGGTGGTGAACAGGATCTGCGAGCTCGTCCACTCCCTCGACTCGGATTCCGCCGCGCAGCGGCTCGAGATTCCGGCGCTTGTCCAGGTGAACCTCGCCGGAGAGGAAACGAAGTCCGGGGTGCCTGAAGCCGAGCTGGAGGCGTTCCTGACGAGTTGCCCCGCAGAGGTGCGTGGACTGACCACGATGCCCCCGCTCGCAGAGGATCCCGAGGCGAGCAGGCCGTACTTCCGCCGGCTCCGAGCCCTCGCCGACGGGCATGGGCTTTCGGAGCTCTCGATCGGCACGAGCCAGGATTACGCCGTGGCGGCGCAGGAGGGTGCCACCTACGTCCGGGTCGGCGCGCTTCTGTACGGCCGAAGACCCAGTTAACATCCCTGCTCATGGCTTTTTCCGACGTCTGGAATCGGACGCTCGTCTACTTCGGCATCGCCGAGGAGGACGACGATGAGTGGGACGAGGACGGCTACGTCACGAACGAGGAGCTCGAGCGAACCTACGCCGAACGCCCCAACGTGCGGCGCCTCGCCTCCCGCCGCCGCGGTAGCACCCGCGACTTCGACGACTGGACAGATCCCGACTCGGAGCCGCTCGCCCGCACGGCGTCGATCCGGTCTCGCCAGCGCCGGCCGGAGCTCGCTCCGGTCCCGGCGATGCCCGGCCCCAACGTCAAGGTGCACCTCGTCGTTCCGAGGAGCTTCAACGACGCCCAGACGATCGCCGACCGCTTCAAGGACTACACGCCGGTCATCCTCAACCTGCAGAGCGTCGACTCGGAGCTCTCGAAGCGGCTGATCGACTTCGCCAGCGGCCTGACCTACGCGCTCGACGGCGGCATGCAGCGGATCGCCGACAAGGTCTTCCTGCTGACGCCGGCGAACGTCGAGGTCTCCGCCGAGCAGCGGGCGCAGCTCCTAGAGCGCGGCGGCTTCTTCAACCAGGCCTAGGCCGGTTTCGCTGAAAGTC
>JACDAN010000024.1 GCA_013695385.1 Actinomycetota bacterium
GCAGGCGGAGAACGTCGGCTGCGGCTCCTTGACTCCGATTTCGGTGCCGGCGAGCTTCGCCGTGAATCCCGAGAGGAAATAGAACATCGCCTGCTCGCGCGAGAGCCGCGCGATCGGCGGCAGGATCCCGAAGGCATCCGCGGTCAGAAAGACGACTGCGCTCGGATGGCCCGCTCGCTTCGCGGGCAGAGCGTTCGAGATCTGCTCCAGCTTGTAGGCCGCCCGCGTGTTCTCCGTCTTCGAGTCGTCGTCGAGGTCGAGCACGCCGCGCTCGTCGACCACCACGTTCTCGAGGACGGTGCCCCAGCTTCGGGTCGTTTCATAAATCTGCGGCTCCGCCTCGGCCGAGAGGCGAATGACCTTGGCGTAGCACCCGCCCTCGATGTTGAAGACGCCGTCCTCGCCCCACCCGTGCTCGTCGTCGCCGATCAGGTGGCGCTCGGGGTCGGCCGAGAGGGTCGTCTTGCCGGTGCCCGAGAGGCCGAAGAAGATCGCAACCTGCCCGTCGTCGTCGACGTTCGCCGAGCAGTGCATCGGAAAGACGCCGGCGAGGGGGAGCCGGTCGTTCATCACCGTGAAGATCGACTTCTTGATCTCGCCGGCATAGAACGTCCCGCCGATCACCACCTCGGTCCGGCCTGGGTGGAGCACGACGAAGGTGCCGCTCCGCGTCCCGTCCTCGGCCGGGTCGGCCTCGACGGCCGGCGCGTGGAGCACGAGCGCCTCCGGCTCGTGCTCGGCGAGCTCCTCTTCGGTCGGATCGATGAAGAGCCTCCGTGCGAAGAGCGCGTGCCACGGGCTGTAGGTGATGATGCGGATCGGGAGCCGGTACACGGGATCCGCGCCCGCGAAGGCGTCGACGACGTAGAGATCCTGCCCCTCGAGGTACGACGTGACCTTGTCGCGGAGGCCGTCGAAGCGCTCCTCGTCGATCTCGACGTTGACCTTGCCCCAGGCGATTCGGTCCTCGGAGCCGGGCTCGCGCACGACGAACTTGTCGTTCGGCGAGCGGCCGGTGTGGCTGCCGGTATCGACGACGAGCGGTCCGCCCTCGGCAAGCGTTCCGTCGCCGCGCTGAAGCGCGTGGCTGTAGAGCAGCGCAACGGTGGGGTTGTGATGGACGGCGCCGCGCGGCTCGATGCCGCGCTCGCCGAGGTCGATCTGTGTGCGGACATCCTCGATGATCGCCATGGGTCTCCTTGGGGCCTGGGGAGAGCTTCCCGTCCGGCTACCAGTCGTAAACCGGCTGCATATCGTATGCCCGGGGCCGTCTCGATGCCGGATCCGCCGCTCTTTGACGGCGTCGTGACGCTCCGGCCCTGGGGCGAGGACGGTGACGTCGAGGCGATCACTGCGTCGTGCAACGACCGCGCGATCGCAGAGTTCCTGGAGATGATCCCGTCGCCCTACACGGAGGCAGACGCCCGGGAGTACATCCTCGGAACCCGGCAGGGCTGGGCCGAAGGTACGTCCTCGAACTTCGCCGTCGTCCTGGACGGCCGAGCGGTCGGGTCGATCGGGATCCGCTGGCTCGATCCGGAACAGGGCGTCGCGGAGGTGGGCTACTGGGTGTCGCCGGATGCACGGGGCCGCGGCGTCTGCACCCGCGCGGTCCGGCTCGTCTCTCGGTGGGCCCTCGAGGAAGGGAGGACGGAGCGGCTCCAGCTCCGGGCCGACGAGCAGAACCTCGCCTCAAGAAAGGTGGCCGAGAACGCCGGCTTCACGGAGGAGGGAACGCTGCGCTCGAGCCGCTACAACCTACGCCTCGGCCGCCGCATCGACTTCGTCATGTACTCGCTGCTCCCCGGCGAGCTGCCCGAGAACTAATCGTACGCCGCGTCCACCCAGTCGGGCCCGCCCCAGGAGAGGTCGATCGGGAAGTCGTTGACGACATGCGCCCAGATCACCCACGCCACCCAGCGGGTGGTGCCGTAGAAGAAGCTCGCGCGGTAGAGCGCCAGGAGGGCAGTCTCGGGGAGACGCTTCCCCGCCCAGCCCCAGAACGGGTCGGCGGGGACGATGGTCTCGCGAAAATACGCGCGGGTGAGGATCCGCCACGAGACGAGCCCGTAGAGGATCCACACGCCGTCCCAGACGAATCCGAGCCCGCTGAAGTACGCCCCGGCGTCGGTCAGGCGCCCCACGTGGCCCGCGTACGCCCAGGCACCGACGCCGATCGTCTCCGTCGAGAAGGGGAAGAGCAGCATCGTCCCGATCGTGTCGCCCACGTCCGTCAGGGCGTGGGCCCAGTGTCCTAAGAGGAAGCTGAACGCCCAGATCCTGCTGCGGGTCAGGAGCAGCAGCAAGGCCGCGACGACCAGTCCGAACGCCAGCGAGTGGGTGAACCCCACCCCCGGCCAGCCACGGTGGAACTGCGTCGGATCGTCGGCCTGCAACTCGACACCGAAGACCTCGATGCCGTAGACGAACCACTTGCTGAAGAGGTCCGGCGAGTACGAGCCGATCAGCAGGGGGACGATCGCGACCTTGCCGCCGAGGTGGCGCTGGAACGCGTAGGGCTCGAGGTCGTGCGCCGCCCAGCTCATCGCAGGCGCCTGACGAGGGCAGGCAGCAGCCAGACGGCGACGAGGAGGAACGCGACGCCTTCGACCCAGGAGAGCAGGAGGCTCGGGAAGGCGACTCCGAGCGCGACGTAGGCGACTCCCGCCGCCAGGTACGAGGCGAGCTCCCTCATGGCCTTCCCTTCGTCTGGATCCGGTACACGACGCCTCGACCGTAGTCGGCCACGAGGAGGGCGCCGTGGCGATCGACGACGACGGCGAGGGGATGCTCGAACCCGGTCGCGAAGGTCGAGACCGCGGCAGGCCGTCCAACCCTCAGGACGACACGACTGACCTTTCGTCCGGCGCGTTTGCTGTCGTACTGGCCCCACTCGGCCACGTAGAGAGCATCCCTCCAGAACGCCATGCCGTCCGGGGAGGAATGCGGCTGAAGATAGGCGACGGGCGCCGTCACCCCGCCGCAGCGGCCGCGGAGCCGCTTCAGCCGGTAGCTGGGCCAGCAGCGGGGCCAACCGAAGTGGCGCCCTTGCCTGACCTCGACGACGGTCTCTGCGGGCTCGTTCGCGCCGAGCTCGTCGCGCTCGTTGACAGATGCGTAGAGCCTCCCCGTCCGCCGGTCGACGGCGAGTCCGAACGGATTTCGCATCCCGCGGGCGACGACCTGAAGCCCCCGTCCGTCCAGCCGGACGGAGAGGACTGCAGCACTCAGTCGGCTCCGCTCGGCACAGACG
>JACDAN010000036.1 GCA_013695385.1 Actinomycetota bacterium
GAGCACCGACGCCGCCGTCGCAGTCCTCCGCCTCGACGCCGCCGGGGGGGTGGGCGACGTGCTCACGGCCGGAGCGTCCCGTCTCCTGCGCCATGGGCGGGCGCAGTCGGTGGCGCCTGGCGGATCCGCGGCTGACGCGGATGACGACCGCGTTACGCGTTGGCGGGTCGCGGAAGCCGGCGATGAGGGAGCGAGTGGCGTCGTGGTTGGAGGGGCGACGTCGTGAGCCGCTCGAAGCAAGCTGGGCGGGAGGCGCGAGCCGAACGCTCGGCTGTCTTCGTCGTTTGGCGCGCTTACCAGGGCCGCGTCGACGCGATGCAACGCTCCTTCGAGTACGACGCGTTCTACTACGGCCGAAGCTTTGGGTCGAGACTGTGGCGCACGGCGGAGTACCTGCTGAAAGGCCTGGCGACGCTGGGGCTTCTGGCACGTCGTCGTCCCCCAGTCCTATGGCTGCAGCTTCCGCCCACGCCGCTGCTGTACGTGGGCGCCGTGTACAAGGCGGTCTCGCGGGACGCGACGCTCGTCGCCGATTGCCACAACTCGCTCTTCACCCGCCCGTGGATTCGGACGCCGGGGCTCTGGCGCCTGCTCAACCAGGTGGCGGACCTCGCGCTGGTGCACAACGAGTATGTCCGCGCACAGGCGATCGCTCTCGGTCTCGACGCCGCGCGCTGCCTGGTCCTCGAGACCCGGCCCGCCACGCCGGCGCCCGCGCAGGCGGACGCCGATTCCGCAGCTCCGGCGGGGGCCCGACGCCCGTGGGTCCTGTTTCCAGCCGGGTTCGACGCGGACGAGCCGATCGAAGCCTTCCTCTCAGCTGCTCGGAAGGTTCCCGATATCACGTTCGTCGTCACGGGCGACGCGCGCCGAGCGCGGGGAGGCTACGACGACGATGCCGTTCCTCAGAACGTCGTCCTTGCAGGATGGGTCGACGTCGCGAGGTACAAGGCATTCGTACGCACCGCGGATCTCATCCTCGGCCTTACCCTCGTGGAGGGAATCCAGCTCAGCGTCGCGAACGAGGCGGTGGGGTACGGCAAGGCGCTCGTCCTTTCGGACACACAGCTGCTGCGTGCGCTCTTTTCGAAGGGAGCCGTCTACGTGAAGCCCGACCCGGACGACATCGCGAACGGCGTGCGCACCGCGCTCGCGCGACGTAGCGAACTCGAGATGGAGGCGATCGAGCTTCGAGCGGAGCGCGTGGAGCGCTGGACGAAGCAGGCTGCACTCGTCGAGGAGCGCCTGCGGATGCGAGGCGGACGGTGAACATCGCAGTCTTTGGCCTCGGGTACGTCGGGACCATCTCGGCCGCATGCCTCGCGCGGGACGGGCACACCGTCGTCGGCGTCGACGTGAATGCCGAGAAGGTCAGGCTCGTCGCTTTGGGCGAAACGCCCGTTCTCGAGCCGGATTTGGATCGTCTCGTCGCCGAGGGAGTGAGCTCCGGGCGCCTGCGGGCGACGACGGATGCGTTCGAGGCCGTCCAGGGCTCGGACCTCGCGCTGATCACGGTCGGGACGCCGGCGGGCGAGGACGGTGGCCCCGATCTGACGTACGTCTTGGCGGTCTCGCGCGAGATCGGCCTCGCCGCCGGCCGCGAGGGACGCGCGCAAGTCGTCGCCCTCCGAAGCACCGCTCCGCCCGGGACGCTCGCCCGCTGCGCCGAGATCATCTTAGAAGCAGCCGCCGGCGTTCCGGTTCACCTGGCGTCGAATCCCGAGTTCCTCCGCGAGGGCTCCGCGGTCTGGGACTACGACCGGCCGCCGTACACCCTGATCGGTACGGACGATCCGCGCGCGGAGAGCGCCCTGCGTGAAGCCTACGCCGGAGTCAACGCCCCGCTCCTCGTCGTTGCGCCCGCCGTCGCGGAGATGGTCAAATATGCGGCAAACGCGTGGCACGCGGCTAAGATCGCGTTTTCCAACGAGATCGCCCAGATTGCCAAGGCGTTCGACGTCGATGGCCGGCAGGTGATGGAGCTCCTGCGGAGCGATACGAAGTTGAACGTCTCGCCGGCGTACATGCGGCCCGGTTTCGCCTATGGGGGATCGTGCCTGCCCAAGGACGTGAGCGCGCTCCTCCACTCGGCGCGCATCCGAAGCCTCGACGTCCCGCTTCTCCGGGCACTGCCGGCGAGCAACGACGCCATCGTCGAGAGAGCGTCGGTCGCCGTCGTCCAGTCCCGCGTGCGCACCGTCGCGCTCCTCGGACTCGCATTCAAGCCCGGAACCGACGATCTCCGCGAGAGCCCGGCCGTCGTCCTGGCCAAGCGTCTGATCGGGGAGGGACACAACGTGCGCATCTACGACCCGCTCGTCTACCGAGCGCACCTCATGGGTACGAACCTCGCCTACATCCAAGAGAACCTGCCTCATTTTCAGTCACTGCTCGTCGGCGATCCGCGCGAGGCCCTCGCGGGCGCCGAGCTGGTCGTGGTGAGCCACGCCACCCCGGAGTTCCGCGAGATCCTCGAGCAGTCGCCCGAGGGAACGCGTGTGCTCGACCTCGTCGGCGTGTTCGATTCTCCTCCTCCTCACCTCGCGTACGAGGGCCTGATGTGGTGATCCAACTGCGTGTCCTAGGACGGTGCGCGACGCGCGCGGCGGGCTGGACGCGCTAGGTCTTGCAGAGGTAGTCGACCCAGCGTTCACGGACGTCCGCCACCGCTTCCCCGCGGAGCTCGTCTCCAAATGCGGTGAGAACCCGAGGGTCACGGAACCCTGCCGCTTCCAGCTCGCGCAGCTGCTCCTCGGGGCGGATGTAGTAGTTTTGCACGCGCCTCGCCCTGTGACGGGTGTCCGTTAGGATCGCCCGGTCGGCCGCCGCGATCTCCGAGAGTCGCGGATTCGCCGCACGCAGGATCGCGGTGCGCACGAGATCACGCGGAAGCGTCAGGATTTTTCTCGCGGTCCGCGGCGGCCGAAATGCATCTTCGACCTTGGCGCGGAAGGAAAGCCATTCGGGCACCGGACCGAGGCTATGGGACGAGAGCGCGAAGACGCCCTTGGGCGCGGAGACGCGCCGAATCTCCAGGAGCGCCCGGCGTCTCTCCTCGTCTCCTCCGACGGAATCGAGGCCGTTGAAACTGAAGAGCACGAAATCAAAGCGGTCGTCGTCGATCTCGGTCATGTCCTTCACGTCCGCGACCAACCACTGCACGTGCTTCCACCCCCGTTCCGCGAACCTCGATCGGCATAAGTCGATCATGTTCGGCGAGACGTCTGTTCCGACGTACTCCCGCACGAACGGGGCGAAGTACGGCGTCGTGCGGCCGGCGCCCACACCGAGATCCAGCATACGGAACCGGGAGAGATCGGGTCTCAGCTTCGCGAGGAGCGCTTGTTCACCTTGGAGGAGCCCATCGAGGGTGCCGTAGTACTTCACGACAGCGGGATCGCCGTAGTAGCGGTTCGTGCCGAGGCGGTCCCGCACGGGACGTTATGTTAAGCGAAGCCGGATCGTGTCGGAAAGGTTCTCGACGTTGGAGGGGGGCAAGTCCGAGGCGGAGCGGAACGGCATGTGTCATCCAAGTCGATGTCGAGGCGAATTCCAGACGACGCAGCGGTCGAGATGATGGAGCGGCTCACGAGCGATGAAGAATCTTCGCGATTTCACGGGCGCGAACGTCGGCGCACACCGTCTCACGGAGGCCGCGGACACGATGCCGTGATCGCCAATGTCCTGGGCGGATTATGGGGCTGAAGGCTGGGTCCGTAGGGATCAGCTCCTATACCGGCACGACGAGCGGCGACGCGAGCAGGGAGACGGCCACGCGGCGGGTTAGGCATCGAGGCCCGTGCCGCAGGAGAGATCCGCAATAACGGGACGGCCTCCCCGGCGCGTTCCGAGGGTCACTGCAGGCGAGATCCTGTCGTTTGCGATCCGCCGGAGCGGCCTCGCGTTCGTCGTCCGCAACACCGCAGGCCGGCGGAAGGTTCCGATTCTGGTCTACCACAATCCGGAACCGGGCGTGTTTGCCGAGCACCTTGCGTACCTCGCGGCGCGCTATCGCTTCCTTCGACTCAGCGAGCTGGTCGCGGCCCTCCACTCCCGCGACTGGAGGTGTGTGCCGCCGCGGAGCCTCGTCGTCACGTTCGACGACGGACACCGAGGAAACGTGCGGCTTCTTCCGCTCTTCGAACGGTACGGGCTGGTTCCGACGCTGTACCTCTGCACGCAGATTGTGGGGACCGGTCGCCGATTCTGGTTCCTCGAGGTCACCGATCCCGAGCCGTTCAAGCGCCTTGCCGACGGGGAGCTGCGCGCGGCGCTCGAGCGCGACGTCGGCTTCTCGCCGCTCCGGGCGTATGACTGCGACCGCCAGCAGGCGCTGCAGGACGACGACGTCCGGCTCCTCCGCGGGCACGTCGAGTTCGGCTCCCACACGCGCTTCCATCCCATCCTCCCTCGCTGCTCCGATGAGGACTCCGAGGCGGAGATCGACGGATCGAAGAGCGAGGTCGAGGAGCTGGTCGGCTTGCGCTGTGACCATTTCTCGTTTCCGAACGGGGACTACGGCGAACGCGAGCTGGCGTTGGTGAAGAAGGCCGGCTACCTCTCGGCTCGCACCACCGAAATCGGGTGGAACGGCGTCGAGCGCGACCCGTTTCGGCTGAAGGTCATGAGCATGCCCGACGACGCCTCGGTGAATCGTCTAGCCGCCGAGGTCAGCGGCGTAAAGAGCACCGTCCTCGCAGTCCGGCGTGCAATGCGCGGAAAGCCGCGGAAGTTCTAGCGCGACCCTCTACCCGGCGAACTCGAGGCGTAGCGCCGGGCGGACGACCGACCGGACGGGCCTGAGCTTGGTCATGAGTCGTGCGCCCGCGAACAACGTCTGACCGGCGCCCGTCCGCGCGAGGGCGAGCGTTTCGACGCCCGGGTCACAGGTAGCAAAGCGGTATTTGTAGGGCTCATCGCCTCGGAGGAACCGGTACTCGCGGACGCCGTCGTTGAGCGCAGTCCGAATCGTGTGCGCAAGGAGCACGAGTCCAACGCGTAGCTTGTCGAACGAGCAATCACGGCCAGCCTGGTAGTACCACTCGGCGCCGCCGAACCGGAGTCCGTACCACGCCGCCACGGGACTCCCGTCGAGCTCGAGCAGCCACAACCGGAGCCACCCGTTCGTAAGCGCCTCCTCGGCGAAGCTCCGGTGGAACTTCTCCGCCCGCGTGAACGTTGTGTCCGTCTGCCACCGGGCGGCGTGGAGCGAGAACAGCGTCGTCAGGTCCGCGTCGAGGTCGTCGTGGTCGCGGGTAAGTCGAAATCGGACGTCGTGGGCGCGCGTCAGGTTTCGGTGAAAGCGACCGATTTGCTGTCGAAAATTCGAGCTGAGGGTGGCGGCGTACGCATCCCAGCTGCCGTCGAAGCGGAGAAGCGGATACGCCTCGCGCGTGAGGACATCGCCTCCGAGAAGGTGGTTCCATCCTTCATCGCCGAGCACGCGCTCACCCAGGAAAATGTCGCATCGGGCTTCGCTGAGCGCGCGACGGAGCGCGGTCGCTGTTGCGAGGCGCTCGTCGGGCCCGCCCACGGGTCCGAGCTGATCCGCGGCGCCGTGGCCGATGAACCTCAAAATCCGGACGGGCCGCTGCCGCCACTCGTACATCGGGAGAAGTGCGAAGACGCGACCCGCCTGATCCCGACAAGCGGCGATGCGGAGGCGCTTCCCCTCGCCGTAGTGACGCCACCACAACGATGCCCACTGCCACGTGGCGAAGACGTTCCGACTCGCGACGCTCAGTCGCTCCCATTCATCCCGGAACGCCTCGATGTCGTCGACCCACTCGAGGCTTCCGTCGGGGGCGCGAGGCCGAGCGCGGACGATCTTCCCCACACGCTGCACGTCCTCGGGCCGCAGCTCCTGGTGCACCGGAAGAACGACGGTGGTCTCGCGCCTGCGCGCCGCCGCGGGAAACGCCGCGACCGGGAGGGACGGGTGTGGAACCGCCCAGAAGTTGAGCGCCTCGACCCCCGACCGCCGAATCTGCTCGAGGAGCCCCGCCTTGCGGTCCGTGGCGACGGGAAACCCGAACGGCGACGCACCGACCGGAAGGGCGTCGAAGGGCGGCGGAACCATCGAGTCGAGATCCTCGTAGAGCGTGAGAT
>JACDAN010000054.1 GCA_013695385.1 Actinomycetota bacterium
GGGCGGGACCGTCTCCGAATTGCCAGTCGAAGGGCTGGGCGTCGACGTCGCCCGCGAGGAGCTCGAGCTCGATGGCAGCTTGTCCCTCGTACGTGACCTCCTCGCGGACGCCGAGGAGCGCCGAGACGGCGTCGAACAGCCGCCCCATCCCCGAGGAGAGCGGCGCGTTCGCCTTCAGCGCCTCGCGAACCTGCGCCCAGCGGTCGAAAGGAACCGAAAGCCCCGCGGCCTCGAGATAGGCGCCCGCCGTGCGCCAGGGCTCCCGGATCGCGGCCTCCCCGCCGGGAAGCGGCACCGGTGTCAGGTGTCCGATCCGATCGAACGAGCCGAGGTCGCACCGCAGGAGCTCACCGCCCCAGAGCGTCCCGTCGGTGCCGTAGCCGGTCCCGTCGAAGACGAGAGCGAGCGCCGGCCCCTCCTCGCCGTGCTCGGCGAGACATGCGGCGGCATGCGCGTGGTGGTGCTGCACCTCGACGAGCTCCGCGTCCTGCTCGTGCGCCCACTTCGTCGCCAGGTATTCGGGATGGAGGTCGCAGGCGACGACTTCCGGCTCGATCGCGAGCATCTCGAGGTAGAGCGTGAGGTCGGTTCGGAATGCGCGATAGGCGGCCTCGGAGTCGAGGTCGCCGAGGTGCGCAGAGAGGAAAGCCTGCGACCCTCGGGCGACGCAGAACGTGCTTTTCAGCTCTGCGCCGGCTGCGACGATCGACCGGCTGGCTGCGACCGGCAACGGGAGCGCGCCCGGCACCTGGCCGCGCGAGCGCCGTACGGGAAGCTCCATTCGCACCACCGAGTCCTCACACCGCCTGTGAATCGGCCGGTCGTGGGTGACGAAGGCATCGGCGATTGCGCCCAGCCGCTGCCTGGCGTCTTCATCGTCGAAGGCGATCGGCTCGTCCGAGCGATTGCCGCTCGTCATCACGAGCGGCCGTCCGAAATCGGCGCAGAGAAGGTGGTGGAGCGGCGTGTACGGGAGCATGACGCCGAGCCACGGACTCCCCGGCGCCACGCCGCGGGCGACCGGAGCAGAGGGACACGAGTTGCGGCGGGCGAGGACGATCGGGCGGACGGGCGATCGGAGCAGCTCGGCTTCTTCGGGCGATAGCTCCACGACCTGTCCTGGATCGGACGCCATGAGCGCGAAGGGCTTCTCCTCTCGATGCTTCCGCGTCCTGAGACGTGCGACCGTCCGCTCATCGCCCGCGTCGCATGCGAGGTGATAGCCGCCGAGGCCTTTCACCGCCAGGATCGCGCCGCGGCGGAGAAAGGCGGTCGCCTCCTCGACGGGCATCGACAGCCGGGGGCCGCACGCCGGACAGGCGATCGGCTCGGCATGGAAGCGACGGTCGGCGGGATCCTCGTACTCGCTCCGGCAGTCCGCGCACATGTCGAACTGCGCCATGGTCGTGTTCGCCCGGTCGTAGGGAACTCGCTCGACGATCGTGAAGCGCGGCCCACACTGCGTGCAGTTCACGAACGGGTAGCGGTAGCGGCGATCGCCGGGGTCGAAGAGCTCGCGCAGGCAGTCCTCACAAGTGGCGACGTCTGGCGGGATCAGCGCAGTGGCGCCCATCTTCGCACTCTCGGCGATCAAAAACGCGGTCTCGCCGCGAGCCCGAACCGGCTCGGCGACGACCGACTCCACCCGTGCGAGCGTCGGTGCCTCTGCGACCAGGGCTGTCGCGAACTCGTCCAATCGCGCCTGGAGCCCCTCCGCCTCGACGACCACGCCGCCGCCGTCGTTGAGCACGAACCCTGTGAGCTCGTGTTTCTGCGCGAGCCCGTAGACGAACGGGCGGAAGCCGACGCCCTGAACGACGCCTCCGATTCTGAAGCGGCGCCGCTCGGACGCGACGGTCACGGCTACCCCGTCGGGGCCCTGGGCTTTGCGACCTCGGCGAGAGCCCCCGCAACCCCCTCGAGCGCCCCGTTGATGTCGCGGAGGACCGGCCCGATCGGCTCGGTCTGCTTCTCGATCGCACGAACGCCGAACGTGACCAGGCCGAGCGTGTGGGAGATCCGGCGCAGCGTCGCAGCGATGAGGATGAGGTAGGAGGCGAGCACGGCGACGAGGACGACGATCTCGACCAGGGTCACGATGATCAACGCGGTCTTCACGGCTCACTCCTCCTCTGTAGCGCGGCGTGCTCCTGAAGCTCCGTCAGGAGGTCGACGCCCCGGGCTTTGGTCGTTCCGAACAGATGTGTGGTCTGGGTGTTCTGCGCGAGCCGCTTCCCCATCGTCCAGACGGCCGCGACCCCGGTCTCGATCGCGAGCACCGTCCGCCGCAACCACTCGAGCAGGAACCAGACGACGAGCGCGATCACGAGCCCGGCGGCGAGCGAGAGCCACCACGCGAGCACGACCCCGTTGGAGAGCGCGAGCGGCATCAGCGCACGCCCAGCTTCCGGAGGTAGGCCACGGCCAGGTCGGGAACTGCGGTCGCGAGCTCGCGTGTGCGCACCGCCTCGTCCACGCCGTCCACGTTCTTGGCGATCCCGACGCCCGCCTCGAGGATCCGGTCTGCGTACCGCTTGATCTCGAGAGCCGGCAGCATGATCCGGTTGAAGAGGCCGACGACCCAGAGAGCGATGACGAGGCCGAGTGCAAGGCCGACCCAGGCGAGGATGACAGCAATGCTCACGTGCCCTCCAGGCTCTTCCGGACGGTCCCGAGGTCGCGCGTGATCCGATCGATCGCGAGGTTCGTCTTCGTCACGTCGTAGAGCGGCAGTGTGTTCTCCCGGGCGCCGTCGAGGGCGGCGACGATGTCATTCGCCTGCCGGACGATGCGTCGCCCCAGAGAGATGATCGTGAGCAGGAGAGTGGCCGCGATCAGGACGACGACGACGGCGAGGACCCAACCGATCAGCCACCAGCTAGTCGTCGAAACAGCAACGAGCACCTAGGTCTCCTTGATCGCACTCCGTGCGTAGCGAGCGAGGGTCTGCGCCTGCGTGAGGTCGACCCCGTGCTTCTCCTTGGCGTGCGCGACCGCTTTCGCGAGCACCTCTTCCTCCGTCTCGCCCGTGATCTTCGCCCGGCAAGGGACGCCCGCGTCCGCACACCTGAAGGAGAACGTCTTCGCCATCTCTATGTAGGCTACATCTACCGGCTCGATGGCGGATCCGACAGGGAACGGAGTGCACCTTCAGGAGGTGCCGCATGCCGGCGCCGTCTTCGGCGCGGACTTCCCCCGCGGCCTCGGCGGGCTCGGCGGGAGCGGCGCCGCGCCCCTGACAGAGATCCACGTCTTCTGGCTGGCCGGCATGAGCTGCGACGGCTGCTCGATCGCCGTCACCGGGGCGACGAACCCGTCCGTCGAGGATCTCCTCGCCGGGACCATCCCCGGCCTCCCCAAGGTCGTGCTCCACCACCCCGTCCTCTCGATCGGGGCGGGTGGATCGTTCATCAAGCCTTTCAAGGACGCGGCCGAGGGCAAGCTCGGCGCGCCCTACGTGATCGTGCTCGAGGGCTCGATTCCCGACGACCAGGCGATCCCGCACGACGAGGGTTACTACTCGGCGATGGGCGCCGGCGGGTTCGATCCGGCGACGGAGGGCGACCAGCCGAACCGCGTCACGGACTGGGTCCGGGTACTCGCGCCGGGCGCGGCCGCCGCGATCGCCATCGGCACGTGCGCCACCTGGGGCGGCGTCCCCGCCGCCGCGGGAAACGTCACCGGCTCGATGAGCCTCATGGACTACCTCGGAAAGAATTACGTCTCCGCCCTCGGCGTCCCCGTCGTCAACGTGCCGGGCTGCTCTCCGGTCGGTGACAACTTCACGGAGACCGTCGCGGCGGTGCTGATGTTCCTCCAGGGCTTCGGGCCCCTGCCGGAGTTCGACGAGCTCGGCCGTCCGGCCTGGCTGTTCGGCGAGACCGTCCACCGCCACTGCGTTCGGGCGGGCTATTACGAGGAAGGGACGTTCGCCGAGGAGTTCGGCGACAAGGAATGCCTCGTCGACCTCGGCTGCTGGGGTCCCGTCGTCCAGTGCAACATCACCGAGCGCGGCGCGATCAACCACATGGGCGGCTGCATGGTCGCGGGCGGCCCCTGCATCGGCTGCACCATGCCGGGCTTTCCGGACAAATTCTCCCCCTTCTACAAAGCGCCGCCGGGCTCGGCGGTCTCCGGCGGGATGTCGCGGGGCTACGGCGCGGCGATCAAGCGCCTCCGGCGGCTGACGATGGTTCGCAGCGGCTACTGGGAGCCGATCTGGGACAACACCGGCGAGATTCCGAGCGCATGGGCGGCCGAGCGCGACACCAGTGGCTCGCTGGCCGCGAAGGTCGCCGGGTCGTTCTACAAGCGGCTCCAGTACCACGGCTCGGTCAACCTCGCGAAGCGCAACAAGCAGCAGCCGGTGCCGACGACCATGAACATCCTCGAGAAGAAGCCGCCGGTGATCGATCGGTACGTGGAGGTTCAGGATCCGCACGACGAGAGCGAAGGGCCGACGGTGCAGAGATAGTGCCCCTCCAGGCAATACACGCCTGCTTCTGGCCCGCGATCACGCTGCGCCAGCGCCGACACTCCTCCTCCCCAAGGCTGAATAGCCTTGGCT
>JACDAN010000119.1 GCA_013695385.1 Actinomycetota bacterium
GCCGGCCCGACCCGGTGGCCGTCGACGCCGCCACGGATGTAGGCGAGCTGTTGCGCGAGCTTCCGGCCCCGTCCGCGGTGCTCGACACCGGCGGCTTCGTAGTCCTCCGTTCGTGCGCCGACGGCGAGCCCGAGCGTGAGCCTGCCGCCGGAGAGGCCGTGGATCGATGCCGCCTGCTTCGCCATCAGCGCCGTCGAGCGCAGCGGCCCGATCGCGATCATCGTCGCCAGGCGCACCCGCGAGGTCACACCCGCCGCCGCGGCCAGGACGGCGAACGGCTCGAAGCTGTCGTACACCACCCGGTCGAGCACGGCGACCGACGAGAACGGCCCGTCGTCGGCGCGGCGTGCCCACTCCAGCAGGAGCTCGCCGGTGACACCCGGCGTCGTCGTAGGAAGCCCAACCCCGACGTTCATCCGCCCGGAAGCTTCACACTTCCCTCGTGATGAGTGCGTACGAGTCTCCATTCGACGACCACTACGGCCTCGAGATCGACGAGGCGACCGACGAGCTGCTCCGGGCGCACGTCCCGGTCAGCCGCCACGTCAAGCAGCCGGTCGGTCTCGTGCACGGCGGCGTCTACGCCTCGATCGCCGAGGCGCTGGCGTCGGTCGGCACCAACGTCGGAGTGCTGCAGGAGGGGTCGATCGGGCTCGGGATGTCGAACCACTCGTCCTTTCTTCGCCCGATCTCGGAGGGGACGATCCATGCGGTCGCACGGCGGATCCACCGCGGGCGGACGACGTGGACCTGGGACGTCGAGATGACTGACGACGCCGGACGCCTCTGCGCCACGAGCCGGGTGACGATCGCCGTGCGGCCGCGCCGGGAAGAAGACTGAGGGCCGCTCACGGCGGCCCTCAGTCGATCCTGACCAGCAAGAGGAAGGACCTACTTCTTGGGCTTGGGCTTGCCTTTGCCCTTGCCCTTTTCCTTCTCTTTCCCCTTGCCTTTGCCCTTGTCGGGCTTGGCGCTCTTCTTGGCCTTGCACTTCTTCACCTTGTCGCCGTGCTTCAGGTGCTTGCGGTGCGCCTTGGCGCCCCGCACCTTCATCGTCTTGGTCTTGCCTTTCTTCGCCTTGTGGCAGACGGTGAACACGGCACTTGGGCACGGGCCCAGGGCGTCGCCGTGCCTCAGGTGCGCCGGCACGGCGCGCCGCGAGACCCTGATCGTGTGGTACGGGTTCTTCTTCGACCCGGTTCTGTGACAGATCGTCTGCTTCTTCTCGTACTGCGACGATGCGGCAGGCGTGCTCGCCGGAGAAACGGCTGCTCCGACCGAGGTCATTGCTGCGAACGCGAGCACGGCGAGCGTGCCGACGACGCCGACCTGGCCGAACTGCCTCTTGGAAACTCGTCTCATATCCTCGGAAAACCTCCTGTTTGCCTTCCATGGCTGCAGTGCTGGGAGAGTGGAGGGTCGTTTGCCAGTCTAGCCGCCTCTATCGGGGTGTAAACCCCAGCTCCTTTAGCTCGGGGCTCAACGGATTGAGGGATGCCGAGCGTGCCCAGGCGCGGCGTTGCTCGTCACCGTCGGTGGCGAGGCCGAGGTCCAGCCAGAGCTCCCAGTTGCGCTCGTCTCGCTCGAGTCCTTCGCTGAAGCTGCGGCGCGCCGCCGAGTCGGATCCTCGTGCGAGCTCGGCCTCGCCCAGGAGACGCCAGGGCTCGGCCGACCACGGCTGAAGCCGTCGGGCCGTGCGGGCGGCAACCGCGGAAGCCTCGAAATCCACGCGGTCGGCCGCCGCGACCGCTTCCGCGAGCGCGCGATTCCCGACGAACCCGTAGAGCGCCAGGACACAGAGACCACCCGCCGCCAGCGCAGGCCAGCGCGGCAGCCGGCGCCCCGCGGGTGTGCCGGCCATGGCGGCACCGCATGCGAGAGCGGCCGTGGTGACCGCGGGAAGCTCCCATCCCCAGTCCTGCGCGCAATGGGCGAGGAATGCTGCGTACGGCGCAAGCGCGACCGGTGTCCACCAGGACCGTCCGGTGGCCAGCGGCGCCGCGAGGGCGACGAGCAGTAGGGCCAAGCCCACCGGCCCGAGCTCGGCCAGCGTCTCGAGATAGAGGTTGTGGGCGTCCCGGACCGGTTGTGGGATCGGCCTCTCGAGGAGCCAGGTGCGCGCGAACGTACCGGCTCCGGCTCCGAGCGCCGGCTCCTCCTCGTATGCGTTCCAGGCCACTCGCCAGTAGTCGGCTCGACTACTTCCCGACACGCTGAGGACGCGGCTCTGGACGCCGCCGTGGACGGGCGCAGGCGCGGCCGAGAATGCGTCGTAGGCCGCGACCGGACCGCCGAGGCGAACGAGTGTGGCGGCAGCGAGCGCAATCGGTAGCGCGACCAGCGCGACCGCGAACGCGGTGCGGACGGCTCGTGGAACCCGCACGCGCCCGGTCGTCGATCGAACGGCGAATCCCACGGCCGCCGACGCGGCGCAGAGCAACGCAATGATCAGAACGAGAGAGCCGTCGGCTCCGAGGAGCTCGGCAGCCAGGACGGCTAGCGCAGCGGGTATGGCGAGCGCGCATGCCGTCGCCGCGAGCTGGAGGCGGCCCGGGCCGACTGCGACGGCGACCGCGATGCCGAACCCCAGGGC
>JACDAN010000121.1 GCA_013695385.1 Actinomycetota bacterium
GTTGTAGCTGTCGCCGCCGTCCCCGCCGTGCGCGAGGCGGCCGACGCCCTCGACCCCGTTCAGGCCGAGCGTCCCGTCCTCGGCGACGACGAGCGCCAGGAGGCCGTTGCGCAGCTCCCGCTCGCCGACCCTCACGGCGTGGTCGATGGTTGCGGCCGCTTCAACGGGACGCACCGTCGTCCAGCCGAGTGCGGGCGCCGGCACCCGGGCGACGAGCGTCCGGCGCGGCCGCGCGACGATCTCGACCGTCCAGGCCTCGTCCGGCGACGCCACCGTCGCGACGTGGATCTCGCTCCGGAGCTCGTCGACGTCGAGCCAGGCCGGATCGTCCTCGTCGTCGACCTCGAGTCTGAGCGAGCGCTCGCCGAGCTCGAACCCGTTGAGGCGGCGTGTGAACAGCTCGCGCCCGTGCATCCTGCGGCGCAGCCACTCGCCGACCTCGGCCCCCAGGACCTCTTCACGGTGGACGAGCGGCTCGTTTCGCTTCAGCTCCTGGGTGGCGGTCAGAGCCCCGCCCGGCAGCTCCAGCGCGACGTCGTTCCAGTCCGCGGGGATCGAGAGGTCGAGCTCGACGAGATCGCTGCGTCGCCTGGGGCTTGGGTTCACGACCACCGTCGAGTCGCGCTCGACGCGTTCGGCGATCGAACCGACCGCCTCCCGTGCGAGGCCGGCTCCGATCTGCTCCGCCTCCGCGCACCGCACGAGCACCTGCGCGGAGACGTCGTCGGTCGAGCAGCCGCAGATCGAGTCGTGCGCCGAGTTCTCGAGCACCCGGCGCCAGGCGATGTCCAGCAGCCGATCCGGCCAGGCGGAGCCGTAGAGCGCCTGAAGCGGCTCCGCGTAACGGGTCAGCATCCGCTCGGCCCGGGCCATCGCCGCCTTGAGGTCGATCCGGGCGGAGATCGTCCCCATGAGCATGTTCGCCCGGGCCCCCGAGCGAAGCTCCCCTCGCCAGACCGGTCGCTGCGCCTCGCCGTTCGATGTCCGAAGGTAGTCCGGCAGCGTCGAGAGCACGACGGCGGCGCCGCTCTCCTCGACGAGCTCCGCCAGCTCAGGGAGCGGCTCGGTGTGATCGGTGCCGTGCATCGCGAGCATCGGGTCGTCGGCGAAGTAGGGGCGCAGGGACTCGCGGACGGCCGCGAGGCGGTCAGCCAGTCGGCCGGGAACGTCGAGGAGCGACGCCCCGTTGCCGTAGCCGTGCGGCAAATACTCCGTACGTACGGGGGAGCCGTCCGGGGCCTCCCACTCGAATGTGTGCGACTCGATCGCAGCCGGGACGCCGCGCCAGACGACCGCCTGCTCGATCCCCGCCTGGCGCAGGATCTGCGGCATCTGCGCGACGTGCCCGAATTGATCGGGGAGGTAGCCGACGCGCATCGCACCGCCGAAGTCCTCTCCCCTGAGCAAGCCGCGCTCGAGGTTGCGGACGATCGTCTCGCCGGAGACGAGGAACTCGTCCATCAAGATCTGCCAGGGGCCGATCGCGAGACGACCTCCTTCGACCAGAGTTCGAATCCGCGCTTCCCCCTCCGGCCGGATCTCGAGGTAGTCGTCCAGGGTCGCAAGCTGGCCGTCCAGCGTGAAGCGGTAGCGCTCGTCGGCTTCCATCAGGTCGAGCAGCCGGTCGACCAGCCCGACGAGCTTCAGCCGAAAGGTCTGGAACGGGAGGTACCACTCCCGGTCCCAGTGGGTGTGGGGAACCACGTGAACTGTCGCGGTCGTCGCGGGGCGGGCTTGGCCCGCTCCGCTCACCAGCAAGCGCCGTTCAGCGCCGTCAGCCAGCTTGCAGTCGCGCCGCGCGCATGCGAAGCAGGCGCCCGGCTTCCGGGGGGTCGCGAAAAGTCGAAAGACATTTCGCGAAGCGCGAGGTCACTTGACGCTCCCCGCGAGCAGGCCCTGGACGAAGTAGCGCTGGAGCGCGAAGAACACGGCCAGTGGGACGATCATCAGGAGGAACGCTCCCGCGCTGAGCAGGTGCCATTCGCCGCCGTAGGTCGTCTGCATCTGGTTGATCCGCACCGTCATCGGGAGCAGGTCGCCGTTCTGGATGAAGATGAACGACATCAACAGGTCGTTCCAGACCCACAGGAACTGGAAGATTCCAAACGAGGCCAACGCCGGCACCGAGAGGGGGAGCACGACCTTGAGGAAGATCCGTAGGTTCGAGGCGCCGTCGACCCTGGCCGCCTCGATCAGGTCGCGAGGCAGCGCGATGAAGAAGTTGCGGAGCAGGAAGATCCCGAGCGGTAACCCGAACGCCGTGTGGGCGAGCCAGATCCCTCCGAACCAGTTGGAGATGCCGAGGTCACGGAAGAGTGTCAGCAGTGGCACGAGCGCCATCTGCACCGGGACGACCATCAGGGCGACGATCAACAGGAAGATGGTGTCCCTGAACGGGAACGAGATCCACGAGAACGCGTAGGCGGCGGCCGCTGCGAGCACGAGCGGGAGGAGCGTCGACGGCACCGTGATCAGGATGCTGTTTACGAACGCCTTGTCCATGTTCGCCTTGTTCAGCACCTCGCTGTAGTTGTGGAGCGTGAAGCTCCAGTCGGTGAGGGAGCTCCACCAGCTCGAGGCCTGGATGTCGCCACGAGGGCGAAACGAGGTCACGGCCAGCCCGACGGTCGGCACGAGCCAGATGACCGCGACCAGCAACAGACCGAGGTGGACCGGCGCTCGCGAGATGAACTTGACGAGACGTGCGCTCGGTGTCGCCGTCCGGGGCTGGACCGCCGCTTGCGCCGTCGCCACTAGCCGGTCACCCGCTCGCTCCGGAACCGACGGACGTTGAAGGCCATGATCGGGATGATCAGGAGCATCATCACGACTGCGATCGCGGCGGCGTAGCCGCCCTCGCCGTTCCCGAACTCGTCGACCATCGTGACCGCGATCACCTCGCTGGCCGCACCCGGCCCACCTCCGGTCATCACATAGATGAGATCGAAGACCTTGATGACGTTGATGAGGAGCCAGACCGTGACGACCGCGATGGGAAGGGAGAGGAGCGGTAGCTGGATGCGCCTGAAGATGTCCCACTCGCCGGCGCCGTCGGTCCGTGCCGCCTCGATGACCTCCTCGGAAATCCCCTTCAGGGCCGCGGAGAGCACCACCATCGCGAAGCCAGTCGAGGCCCAGATGTAGGCGAAGATCAGCGCGTAGTTGACGGTGTCCGCCCGCCCGTACCAGGCGATCGGATCGGAGCCCAGGGTTGTGATGAATCCGTTCAGCGAGCCGAGATTCGGGTCGGGCTCGTAGACGAACTTCCAGATGATCGCGACCGCCGTTGCCGCGATCGCCATCGGGACGAAGACGATCGACTTCATCAGGGCCTCGTACCGGACCCGGGCGGCCAGGACGGCGATCAACAGCCCCAGCAGCAGCGACACCGTGGTGTACAGGATCATCCACTTGACGTTGTTCACGAGGGCGCCGCTCGGTGGAAACACGTCGAGGTTGAGGAAGCTCTTGTCCCGCGTGAACATGCGCGTGTAGTTATCGAATCCGATCCAGCGCGTGATCTCGAGCCTCGAGTTCGTGTTGCCGAAGCTGTAGATGATCGTCCTGATCATCGGGTAGACGATCAGGACGAGGAGGAGCAGGAGCGCCGGGCCGATGAAGAGAAACGCCTGCCAGCCCTGGCGCTTGAAGATCGAGGGCAGCCGCCGCCCCCGGGGTCGACCGACTGATCCGGGGGCGGCGGTGCTGCTCAAGCGTCTCTAGGCGGCGAAGGCGCCTTCCGCCTCAGCCTGGTAGTCGTCCAAGAGCGAGTCCATGTTGTCAGGGCTCTTGATGATGTTCTGCAGAAGCGTGCCGAAGTCCTGACCCAGGGTTCCGGGCAGGAGGTCCGAGCCGTCGAACAGGAACGATTCGGCCGTCTTCAGCTGGTCGGCCTCCTTCGCAACGAGCTCGTTGGGGTAGTCCTCGGCCGATACACCCTCGTTCGGCGAGGCGATCGCGCCGGTCGAGACCCAGACCTTCCCCGCCTCGGGCGTGGAAAGGTACTCGATCAGCTTCGCGACGTCCTCGTTGTTGACGAACGCGGCCGCCACGTCGCCGCCGCCGACGAGCGGGTTGCCGTTCGCCTCGTCGATCGTCGGCCACTGGAAGAAGTCGATGGTCTCGCCGACCTTGAGGTCGGGGTTGACGTCGCCGAGCGCGATACCGCCGACGAAGCCGCCCTCCATGTACATCTCGGCCACCGGGTTCTTGCTGAACACGCGGCCGATGCCGTCGACGAATCCGATGCCGAGCGCCGTGTCGATGCCGCCGGCGACATAGTCGTCATTGATGATCTTCACCATCTCGGTGAGGGCGGCCTTGACCGTCGGGTCGTTGAACGCGAGGTCACCGTTGAAGAGTTGGGTGTACTTCTCGCCGCCGGCGGTGCGGGCGTAGATGTTCTCGAACCAGTCGGTCAGGGTCCACGAGTTGTCGCGGCCCTGCGCTCCGACGGCCCAGGGGGTCTTGCCCTTGGCCTTGTACTGCTTCGTGATGTCCAGGAGCTGGTCCCAGGTCGTCGGGATCTCGAAGCCGTTCTCCTCGAACGAGTTCGGCTTGTACCACATCACGCTCTTCGAGTTCGCCTTGGCGACGACGCCGTAGACCTTGTCGTCCACGGTCGCGAGGCTGCTCCAAGTGTCGCTGTAGTTGCCGTTGATCTCCTCCGGGTCGAGACCGAGATCCTCGAGCGGGATCAGCGACTCGTCTCTCGCGAGCTCGGCGACGACGCCGGGCCTCGGGATGACCGCGACCTCGGGCGGGTTGTCCGCCGCGAGGCGAGTCCGGATCACCGGCAGGAAGTCGCGGGCCGACTCGTACTTGGTCTCGATGCCCGTGTCCTCGGTGAACTGGTCGAGCACCTTCTGGAACGCCTCTTGCTCGCTGCCGCCCCAGAGGGAGAAGACGGTGATGCTTCCGTCTCCCTTTGCCGTACCGCCGCCGTCGTCGCCTCCGCAGGCGCCCAAGCCGAGCGCGAGTGCGGAGAGGAAGACGGCGGGAACCAACCACCTTCGTTTCATGCTGTAGCTCCCTTCATCGATTGCTGTCGTAGATCGCCAGGCCTGTTTCCGGATCGAAGAAATGCAGTGAACGCGTGTCGACTGCAACCTCGGTGTCTTTGCCCTCCACGACGCTCGAGTCCGCGCTGAAGCGGCCGACCACGACGGCGTGCTGCGATCCGCCGAGCATTTGCTCGGCCGTCGTTCCGGCATCCTGCGCGAGCTCGTGCACTTCTTCGGTCAGTGCCGGTTTCGCGTCGATTCTCAGGTGAACCATCAGCTCGGAGCCCAGGGCTTCCCGCAGCTCGACGTGGCCGGTCAGGCGCCGGTCGTCGGGAGTGTCTCGCGCGACGGAGGGATCCTCGAGGTGCTCGGGCCGGATCCCGACGACGACGTTTCGCCCTTCGAACGAGCGGAGTGCAGGCCGGGCGGAGACGTTCTCGTCGTCGAGCGCGAGAGCCCTGCTTCCCAGCTTGACGATCAGCCCGCCGTTCGAGCGCTCGAGGGTCGCCTCCACGAGATTCATCGCGGGTGACCCGATGAACCCGCCCACGAAGATGTTCAAGGGGTGATCGTAGAGCTCCTGGGGCGGTGCAACCTGCTGAAGCTGCCCCTTGCGCATCACGGCCACCCGGTCGCCCATCGTCATGGCCTCGACCTGATCGTGGGTGACGTAGATCGTCGTGACGCCGATGTCGCGCTGCAGCTTCGAGATCTCCGCGCGCATCTGAACGCGAAGCTTCGCGTCGAGGTTGGAAAGCGGCTCGTCCATGAG
The DNA here is from genome assembly GCA_013695385.1 of Actinomycetota bacterium. Classification (GTDB taxonomy): domain Bacteria; phylum Actinomycetota; class Thermoleophilia; order Gaiellales; family Gaiellaceae; genus JACDAN01. The sequence continues at coordinate 5,776 of JACDAN010000121.1, forward strand.
GAACGCTGCGGGCTGCCGGACGATCGCGCGGCCCATTGCGACCCGCTGCCGCTGCCCGCCCGAGAGCGCCCTGGGCTTTCGCTGGAGCAGAGGCTCGAGGTCGAGGATCTTTGCGGCGTCGCGCACGCGCTTGTCGATCTCGGCTTTGTCCTCCTTCCGGAGACGAAGGCTGAACGCGATGTTGTCGTAGACCGACAGGTGCGGGTAGAGCGCGTAGCTCTGGAAGACCATCGCGATGTCGCGGTCTCTCGGCGCGACTCCGTTCACGACGCGGTCGCCGATCCGGATCTCCCCCTCCGAGATCTCCTCCAGCCCTGCCACCATGCGCAGCGCCGTGGTCTTTCCGCAGCCCGAAGGACCTACCAGCACCATGAACTCGCCGTCGTGTCCCTCGAGGGTCAGGTCGGAAACCGCCCGAGTTCCGTCGGCGAAAATCTTCGCTACGTCTGAGAAAGCAACTTCAGCCACGGCCGGTAACGCGTGCTTACCACTTTGAAGCAGTCTGAGGCAACCGAGACCGGAGTAAACCGACCCCGGTCGCGAGCGCGAACGATACTGCGAAGCTCGGCAGTGAAGCTCCGATTCCGAGGTTCGGCTGGTTTGCCTGCTCGACGAGCTCGACCCACCAGGACGGGCCGAGCGGCGGTTCGTGGAGCCAGTGGAAGAGGACGAAGCCGACGAGCCAGGCAAGGAGCAACTCGGGTCGCCAGGCAGGCGCACGAAAAATCTGATCCCGCGTGTAGCGGGCACCCGAGAGGAGCCAGTCGGCGAGCAGGACCCCGAAAAGCGGGACGAAGCACGATCCGAGCAGGAGCAGGAACGACTGGTAGTTCTGGAGCTCCACGAGGAGCGCGCCGACGGTGGCGACCAGGGTCACCGCAGCCACGAGCAGGCGCTGCGCCACCGCGGGCAGCACATTCTGGAGTGAGACTGCGGCCGAGTAGATGTTGGCGAACGCCTCGTCGGTCTCGTCCAGCGTGACCGCGAGCAGCGCGAGAGCCGCGGCGAGGCCGGCGGCGGCGACGGCGGCCGGGATCTCGACGGGGTCGGTCAGGTTGCGCGACAGGACGAGGAGGATGCCGAGCGCGAGCATCCACGTTGCCCCGAGGAAATAGCCGGCGCCCGTGCCCCAGAACGCCGATCTGCGGTCTCGCGAGAACCGAGTGTAATCGGCGGCGAGGGGAACCCACGAGACGGTGATCGCGATCACGAGGTCGACGCCGAGCCAGAAGGAGCCGCCCTGGCCGGGAGCGTCCCAGAGCGCACGGAGATCGGCTTCGGAGAGCGCCCACCAGGTGAGGTAGACGAGCGAGGCGAGAACCGCCCAGACGGCGTACCGGCGGAGGACGCGGCGCACGAAGCCGACGGGGCCGAGGAGTGCGAAGACGGCGGCGAGGATCCCGAAGACGATCGTCCACGCGGATCGCGCTTCGAAGCCGAAGAGCTCGTCTGAGAGCGCGCTCGCCGCGGCGGCGATGATGATCAGCTCGAACGTTGCCCAACCGAGGCACTGAAGCGTGTTGAGTCCGGTGGGGATGTAAG
>JACDAN010000193.1 GCA_013695385.1 Actinomycetota bacterium
TGACGCGTTGCCGCGACCACCACGCCGAGATGATCTACCAACACATGCGCTTCACCGGCGGGGCCATGCTGCCGACGGGAGACCTGCTCGCGCACGTGGGGGACTGGACGGACCTGTCGCCCGCCCATCTGCTCGGGATGATGCAGGGCGCGGCGCCGGTCTCCGCGGGAGCCTCAGCCGAGTTCGAGCGGCTGATCGCCACGGTCACCGACGATCGCTCCGCCCGGCAGCTGCTCGAGTCCGACGGCGAGCCCGCGGAGGTGCTCGAGGAGTTGCGCGCGCTGGCAGGTGAGGCCGGAGCGGCGACGTCCGCTTACCTCGACCTCGTCGGATACCGCCTCCTCGACGGGTTCGACATCGGCGGGCGCTACGCGCTCGAGCTGCCGGACGCGCTGGTCCGCGCGATCCGCGCCGCCGTCGAGGCAGGCGGCACGCCGGAGTCGGACGCCGACGAGCGGATCGCCGAGGTCCGCGCGAAGGTGCCCGAGCAGCACCAGGCGCAGTTCGACGAGCTGCTGGGGGAGGCGCGGCTGATGTACAGGCTCCGCGACGAGCGCGGCGTCTACAGCGACATCTGGGCCTCCGGGATCATGCGGCGGGCCGTGCTCGGGGGCGGTCGCCGGCTCGCCGGCAAGGGCAGGATCCACGACGCCGAGCATTTCGTCGACGCCGGCTTCGACGAGATGCGCGCGCTCCTCTCCGGCGCGGATGGCCCGTCCGCAGACGAGCTCGCCGAGCGGTTCGAGTGGCGCACCTCACACGACGCGAAGGAGGCGCCGGCCGCCCTCGGTCCAGAGCCTCCACCTCCGCCGGACCCGTCCGGCCTGCCGCCTGCCCCCGCGAGGGTGATGCGGGCGATAGGCATCACGATCGGCGCGATGTTCGGCAGCTCGGAGGAGGAGCATGAAGAGCACCTGCTGCGCGGGCTCGGGGCGAGCGGCGGCGTCTACGAAGGACCGGCCCGCCGCGTCTCCGGTCCCTCGGAGTTCGACCGGATCGTGAAGGGAGACGTCCTCGTGACTGAGTCGACCACAGAGGCGTTCAACATCCTCCTGCCGCTGCTCGGCGGGATCGTGACGGACAGCGGCGGCCTGCTCTCCCACTCGGCGATCGTGGCGCGCGAGTACGGGATCCCGGGCGTGGTCGGTACGCGCGAGGCGACCGAGCGCATCGCCGACGGGACGACCGTGCGCGTGGACGGTGATGCCGGCGAAGTGACGGTTCAGGCGAAGTGACGGTTCAGGGATGAAGAGCTGCGTCCCGCTCCTCAAGGCGCGCGACGACACGATCTTCGGCTCGAAGGCGGTCGGGCTGGGGCAGGCCGCGCGGGGAGACCTGCCGCTGCCGCCCGGCGTGGCCCTCTCCGGGCAGATCGTCGAGGCGGTGGCCTCCGGGGACGAGCGGGCGATCAAGAAGGTCGCGAAGGCGGTCCGGCCGCTGCCCCGCCCACTGGCCGTCCGCTCCTCCGCGGTGGACGAGGACGGCGCCGAGGCGAGCTTCGCGGGGCAGCACCTCACGTTGCTCAACGTCTCGTCCCCGGAGGAGGTGAGCGAGGCGCTCCGGGAGATCTGGTGGTCGGCGAACTCGGACTCGGCGATCACCTACCGGCAGCGCTCGGGCCTCTTCGTCCGGCCGAGCGTCGGCGTCGTGGTCCAGGCGCTGCTCGATCCGGAGGTCGCCGGGGTGATGTTCACCCAGAATCCGATCAACGGGGCGGACGAGCGCCTGATCGAGGCGAGCTGGGGGCTAGGCGAGGTGGTCGTGGCGGGCCGCGTGATTCCCGACCATTTCCGTGTTGCCCGCTCCGGTGAGGTGCTCGAGCGGACGCCGGGTCAGAAGCAGGTCGCGGTCCGAACGCTGCCGGATGGCGGGACCGCCGAGGAGAAGGTTGCCCCGGAGCTCGTCGAACGACTATGCCTCGACGACGACCAGCTCGCCGAGTTGAACGGCCTAGCCGATCGCTGCGAGGAGGTGTACGGCCCCGCCAGAGACATCGAATGGGCTTTCGCCGAGGGCGATCTCTACCTGCTGCAGTGCCGCGCGGTCACACGCGCGGGGTCCTCACGCTGATGCCAGGCGCCCCCGTCGAAGTCGTGCGCCGCGTTCCCCTCTTCGCCGACCTGAGCAGGCGTGAGGTCGGGCAGATCGCCCGCCTGTTCAAGGAGCGTCGGTTCGCGGAGGGCGAGACGGTCGTGAGGGAGGGCTCGGGTGGGGCGGCCTTCTTCTTGATCGAGTCCGGGGAGGCGACGGTCTCGGTCGGTGGCAGGCAGCGTGGAACCCTGAAGCCGGGCGACTACTTCGGCGAGATAGCCCTGCTCGACGAGGGCGCGCGCTTGGCCACCGTCACCGCCTTGACCGAGCTCGTCTGCCACGGGCTGACCTACTGGGACTTCCGGCCGCTCGTGCAGGAGAACGGGACGATCGGCTGGAAGCTG
>JACDAN010000211.1 GCA_013695385.1 Actinomycetota bacterium
GTCAATGCCCATCTTTCTCGGCTCAGCAACGAGGCACTTAGGACGCGGCTAGTTGCGCATAGTGGGAACCATTCGTCACGATCATGCGACGGGGCCGAGGGCGCCACAACTGGCTCTTTTTCGGGTATTGGACGCCGACCGCCTCTCAAGCGTCGTCACCCAGCCAGGGTCTAGACGTTCCTTGGAAGCCCCAGAGCGATCAGTTCTGCGGCCATTGGAAAGCGGTTGGGCGACGCTGGCTTGGCTGACCAGCCTCAGTGAGATAAGCGGCAAGAAGGGATGGGTAAGCAGGCCTCCCTGCTTGGTTTCCGGAAGCCCGCTTACCCATGGGCGGCGGTGTAGGCCGCCCTTCGCGTTGCGAGCCGCGGCCAGCCCGCAGCGGTCAGCTACCGTACCGTGCTCAGGCGTCCGAGAGCATGAACGAAAGTCGAGTCGTAGGACAGGCTTGCAGGGCTCTCGACACACCCTTGTCCACCGCGCGCGCCGTCTTTCCACCGCTTGTCGACGGTTTTCCCCAGCGTTCGCGGCAGTTTTCCCCGGCGAAAAACCCCAAGATCCTGCACGAATTAGCAAAAACTAGACGAAGAGCTAGGCAAAAGCCCTTCCAAAACTACGCGAAATACGTTATTAATAGGTTCTATTCATTTCTCCCCAGTTCGAAAGGCGGCCCTTTCGATGAGCGAAACTTCTGAACAGGTCGGAGTCATCTGCGACTCCCACCCCATGTGGCTCGACGCGGTCGAGCAGGTACTACGGCGGATCGACATCCGCGTAATCGGCAAGACCACCTCCACCTCGGAGGCGCTCTCGTTGATCGAGGAGCACAGTCCCGACCTCCTGATCACCGAGCTCGAAGGCTCGGACGGTGAGCTCAGCGGGCTCGGGCTGATCGAGCGTGCCCGGGCGGCGCTTCCGGACGTCCGGCCGATCGTTCTCTCCATGCACCAGGATCCGCGGGTGATCGATGCCGCGCTCCACGCTGGCGCCTCGGCATACGTCGTCAAGACCGCGCATCCCGAGGATTTGGCTTCCGCCGTTCGGCAAGCGTTCTCCCACTCGGTTTACGTCGCGGGTTCGCGCAGCGCCGCGCCCGCCGAGGTTCCGGTGAAGGTCCACGCCGCCGACGAGCCGGGGCTAACGCGCCGCGAGCTCGAGATCCTGCGGCTCGTCGCCGAGGGGCACTCCAACGCCCAGCTCGCGCGGATGCTGTGGGTGACCGAGCAAACGGTCAAGTTCCACCTGTCGAACATCTACAAGAAGCTCGATGTCGCGAACCGGACCGAAGCAAGCCGCTGGGCTCAGGTTCACGGGCTGCTGGACGGGCGCGCCACCGCAACGAACGGCCCGGCGCCGGCACCCGTGCTGACGGCGGCCTAGGGCTCCCGCAGATAGAACCGGCCCTCGCACTCGGGACACTCGTACGTCTCGGGGTCTTCGAGCACCCGGTTCCCGTCCAGAAGCGCAACGACCTTCCCGCAAGCCGGGCACGGTACGTACACGAGTCCTTGACTTCGTACCTCCTCGTGACGGTTCGCATAGGCCATGACGTGCGGCTTCACCAGCGTCCCAGACGTTATTTCTCTCCCGGATTCCGCCGGGACTAAACAGGTTCGGAGAGCAGCAGGTCCGATCCAGCCAGGCACAATGGCCGCGTGCTCAGCCCTGCGATCGAGAACCTCGTCGCGCAGCTGACGCGTCTTCCGGGCGTCGGCACGCGGACGGCTCATCGGCTCGCATTCCACCTCCTTCGGACTCCCACCGACGAGGCGCTCGCGCTGGCGGCCGCGCTTCGGGAGGCGAAGGAACGCGTCCGCTTCTGCGCCGACTGCGGGAATTGGACGGAGGAAGAGATTTGCGAGATCTGCCGCGACGCGCGGCGCGACCGCTCCGTCCTCTGCGTCGTCGAGCAACCGGCGGACGTGATGTCGCTCGAGCGGACGCATGAGTACCGCGGCCTCTACCACGTGCTCGGCGGGGCGCTCTCGCCGCTCGACGGAGTCGATCCGGAGGATCTCCGTATGGATGACCTGTTCCGGCGGGTCGACTCGAACGGCATCGGCGAGGTCGTCCTCGCCACCAACCCGAACACGACGGGCGAGGCGACTGCCTCGTTCATCGCAGACCGGCTGCGCGGCCGGGTCCGCGTGACGCGGCTCGCGAGTGGCCTGCCTGTCGGCGGCGACCTCGAGTACGCCGACGAGGTGACCCTCGGGCGCGCGCTCTCGGGGCGCCGGGAAGTGTAGATGGTTGATGCCACGATCTCGCGCGTCCGGATGCACGATCTGACGCGTCTGGGCCGCTCCCGTCCCCGTCCGGGCGCCTTGGCGGCGCCCGCCCGCGACCGTCCGCTTCGACGTCGCCAGTCCGGCACCGATGCTGCCAGCATCGCCACCGGCCTGACGCCGCGTCCCAGAGCGGGCAGCTCGCGCCCCGGAACCGACGATCTCATGGCATCACCCATCTTAGGCCCGTCATGACGACCACCGACTACGAGAACCTGCCGGCCGTCGCCGGCGACGCGCCCGGCCCACCCGGCACGGTCGTGATGAAGTTCGGCGGCAGCTCGGTCGCCGACACCGACCGGATCAAGGCCGTGGCGCGTCGGGTGGTCGCCGCGCGAGAAGGAGGCAATCGCGTCGTCGCCGTGCTCTCGGCGATGGGCGACACGACGGACGAGCTCGTCCGCCTTGCCCGGGCCATCTCTACGACCCCGGCGCCACGCGAGCTCGACATGCTGATCTCGGTCGGCGAGCGGGTCTCCTGCGCGCTCGCGGCGATGGCGATCCACGACCTCGGGCACGAGGCGATCTCGCTCACGGGCTCGCAGGCGGGGATCGTCACCGACACGGTGCACGGCCGGGCGAAGATCGTCGACGTGCGCGCACGCCGGATCCACGAGGCGCTCGACCAGGATCGAATCGTGCTCGTCGCAGGCTTCCAGGGGGTCTCGACCGCCTACGACGTCACGACACTCGGCCGGGGGGGCTCGAACCTCACCGCCGTCGCCCTGGCAGCCGCCCTCGGAGCCGATGCGTGCGAGATGTACACGGATGTCGAGGGCGTCTTCACGGCCGATCCGCGAATCGTGCCGAACGCGCGGAAGCTCCACGCCGTCAGCTACGAGGAGATGCTCGAGATGGCCGCCTCGGGCGCAAAGGTGCTCCAGCTACGCTCGGTCGAGTTCGCGCGCAGCCACGGCGTCAAGCTCCAGGTCCGCTCGAGCTTCAGTGAGGCGGCGGGAACCTGGATTCGGGAGGAGGACGAACGGATGCTCGAGAAGGCGATCATCTCCGGCGTCACGCACACCCTCGAGGAAACGGTCTACCGGGTGGAGGGCGTCGCGCTGGCTCGACTCTTCGACGCACTCTCCGACGCCGGGGTCAGCGTCGACACGATCCTGCAGACGAGCGCCGAGATCGTCTTCTCCGGCCCGACCTCCGAGGCCGCGGACACGAGCGCTGCGCTGGATCGCCTGGGCGTAGCGTGGTCGGCGCGCGAGGACCTCGGCAAGGTCAGCCTCGTCGGCGCGGGGATGAAGAGCCACCCCGGCGTTGCGGGCAAGACGTTCGCGACGCTGGCGGAGCTCGGAATCGCGCCCGAGATCGTGAACACGTCGCCGATCAAGATCGCCTGCTTCGTCGACCGCGACTGCGTCGAGGACGCGGTCCGTGCGCTCCACGCGGCGTTCGAGCTCGACCAGGAGGAGGCTGCTCGCGCGCATGAGTAGAGGACGCATCGGCGTCGTCGGCGCG
>JACDAN010000021.1 GCA_013695385.1 Actinomycetota bacterium
GCCGCCATGATCAGGACGAGCCAGATCGAGATGTGGAACCCGCCCGAGCTCTCGTTCACCCCCACCGCGCCGAAATGGAACTTCCCGATGCTGTCCGAGAAGTGCGGCGACGCGAACCACGCAGCTGTGTAGGCGCCCATCGCGTAGAAGGCGACGTAGCCGAGATCGAGCAGGCCCGCATAGCCGACGACGATGTTCAGCCCGAGCGCCATCATGATGAAGATCAGCATCGTGACCGCGGTGTCGACGCTCGGGAACCCGCCGAAGATCGGCACCTCGAACATGTCCTGCTGGTAGTAGGGGTAGAGGACGACGAGCACGATCACCGTCCCCACCGAGAGGAGCTGACCGTAGGGAACTCGGTCCCACGCCGGGATGTAGAGCGCGAGGCCGATCAGGACGGCCAGGACGAGGCTCAGAGTCGGCCCCGAGAGCAGGGCGATGACGAGGAAGCCGACCGCGGCCGCGATGAGCCCCTTGACGAGGCGCGGCCGGCTATCGCGGATGAACGCCTCCCGGTCGAACGTCAGGTTGGGTCGCCACATGACGCTAAGCGCCCTCCGGCGTGCGCTCGCCGAGCAGGCCCTCGGGGCGGACGACGAGGATCACGATCAGGATCGCGAAGATGATCGAGGTTGTCCAGTCACTGCCCGGCGTCGCCCAGGTCAGCCCGTTGTTGAACGACTCGATGAGGCCGATGAGGGTGGCGCCGAGCACCGCCCCGGGGAGGTTCCCGATCCCGCCGAGGACTGCGGCGGTGAACGCGATCAGACCCACGCGGAAGCCGGTCGTGAAGTGCACGTTCGTCGTGTAGAGCGCGAAGAGGAGGCCCGCCGCCCCCGCGAGAGCGCCCGCGATGAAGAAGGTGAAGGAGATCGTCTGGTTGACGTTGATCCCCATCATCGCAGCGGCGTCGCGATCCTGGGCGGTTGCCCGCATCGCCTTGCCGGGCCTCGTCCTCTGCACGAGCCAGATCAGCGCGAGCAAGACCGGAACGGTGACGAGGAGGATGATGAACCTGTTCCAGGTGTAGGCCACCCCGCCGATCGAGAAGATCTCGCCGCGAGGGAGGATCGAGTCGACGGAGGTCGGCCGGGCGCCTTTCCAGACGAGGCCGACGTTCTGGAGGATGAACGACATCCCGATCGCGGTGATCAGCGGTGCCAGGCGTGGGGCTCCGCGCAGGCGCCTGTAGGCGACCAGCTCGATCGCCGTGTTCAGGCCCGCGCAGAACGCCATCGTGATCAGGATCATGGCGAGAATCCCGCCCCAGAGGACGAGATCGCCCTCGCCCTTGAGCCCGAAGCTCGCCGTCATCGTGGCGACGAGCATCCCACCGAGCATGAACACGTCGCCGTGCGCGAAGTTGATCAGCTCGAGGATCCCGTAGACGAGCGAATAGCCGAGCGCGATCAGGCCGTACACCGCGCCGTTCGTGAGGCCGATCAGGAAGAGGTTGTAGAACTCGTCCGGCGTCTTGGCCAGGTTGACGATCAGCCAGACGAGGATGAGCGCGACGAAGACCACCCCGAGGATGGTCGCCGGGTTCGGGCGATAACCCGTTGGAAGCCTCATGCGCGACGCTTGAGTGGCCATCAGCTGTTAGACGCGCTGGGGGAGGGACATTCGCCCTCCCCCAGCTAGTCCGTCTCTGGTCCTTGCTCGCTTAGCCCTTCACGAAGCTGAGCTCGGGCGTAATCGTCTTCACGAAGGTCTCCTTCTGACCCTTGATCTGGTAGACGGAAACGATTCCGAGCGTCGTATCGCCGTTCTCGTCGATCTTGAAGTCGCCGAGGATCCCGCCCTTGACGTCCCGGTTGAAGAGGCCCTCCGAGACCGAAGCACGGGTTCCGTCCGAGTCTGCGATCGAGTCGAGCAGCACCGAGGCGGCCTGCGCGGCGTAGGCGGTGTACGGGTTCGGAGCCTTGCCGTTCTCGGCCGTGAACTCGTCGACGAACGTCTTCCCCTCGCCCTTGAGCTGGTCGGCCGGGATGCCCGGCTGCGTGATGTACATGCCCTCCGACGCGTCGCCCGCGCCCTCGATGGTCGCCGAGATCGGCGTCCAGCCGTCGGGGCCGAAGATCTGGACATCCGCGCCGACTCCGGCCTTCAGGTCCTTGATCAGCTTGCCGCCGTTGTTGCAGACGATGCCGCCGAGGAAGATCGCGTCGGCGCCAGAGGACTTGATCTTGCTGGCGATGGCGTCGTAGCTCGTTGCGTTCTTGTCCCACGCCACCGGAGCGCCGGGCACGGTCTCGATGCCGAGCTTCTTGGCATAGAGGACGAAGAGGTTCGCAACGCCGTTGCCGTAGGTCTCCTTGTCGGTGAGCACGTAGACCTTCTTCAGGCCCTGCTCCTTGGCGAGCTGCGCGTTCGCGGCGCCCTGGAACTGGTCGTTCCAGACGACGCGCGCGTAGTTGCGCTTGCTGGTCGGGTAGTAGTTGTCGGGCTCACCGGACTCGGTGCCCGGCCCGCTGATCGTCAGGCCCGGATACGTGTTCGCCGGGCTGACCATCGCGAGCGGCCCATCGGGAGCTCTGTTCGCGACGGGGATCTCGAGCTTCGCACAACCGGAGTTGAACGTCCCGACGATGCCGATGACGCTCTTGTTGTTGGCGTAGGCACGCGCGTTCGACGAGCATTTGGCCGAGTCCCAGCTTCCGGCCTGCGCCGTCGAGTCGTCGCAGGACTGGTAGCCGATCTTGTTGTCGCCGGCCTTCCAGTCGCGCTTCTTGAGGACGAATTCGATGGCGTCTGCCATCTCCGTCGTCAGCGAGCGGTTGGAGCCCTGAAGCGGAAGATCCGATGCGATGAGGAAGTCGGCGTCGCCGTCGCCCTCATACCTGATCGGGCCGCACGAGGCCGAGGGGAGCGCCGTCGCGCCGCCGCCACCGCCG
>JACDAN010000235.1 GCA_013695385.1 Actinomycetota bacterium
CCAGGACCATGCGGCCGCGGCGTCGGTACGCAAGGTCGGCTATCCGCGCCAGTAGACGGGTCATCGATTGGTCACCCCTTCTGTTGTCATCCGATCTCCATTTCGTCAAGACCGCGAAAGGCGGCGACACTTATCGCTATCGCGGTTTGAACGACTCGTAAGCGCCTGGGGTAGCGAGCGTGCCGTACGCTGCGCTCGGCGATGAGCCCTCGCGCCTCACACCAGCTGGTGACCCTTGTCGCAGCGGTCGTGCTAGGAGCGGGTGCAATCGCCTGCGGATCGGACGACGAGGGCGTTTCTGACAAAGAGGTCTTCGGCGACAGCACGAAGCCCGACGCCGCTTCGAGGCAGCCCGTGATCGAGGACCACTTCGATGTCGGCGCTCACAGGCTTTACCTCAAGTGCACCGGCAGTGGCTCGCCGACGGTCGTCTACCTGCATGGCTCGGTGCGCCAGGAAGGGGATCCGGGACACGAGCGGGCAGCGAGGGTTCCATCGCTTTTGGACGGTCGTCGGCGGGTCTGTGTATACGACCGCGCAAACGTCGGCCGCAGCGACTCCGTCCCAGGGCGGCTCACGGGCAAGGACAGCGCGAGGGACCTGCATGCGCTGCTCGGGTCAGCCGGAATCAAGGGTCCGTATGTCCTGCTCGGCGCATCCCTCGGTGGCGCGATCTCCGATCTCTACGCCGCCGCCTATCCGAAGGACGTCGCCGGAATGGTCCTGCTCGACTCGACCCTTCCCACCTACCTCGACATCTACGAGCAGCTGTTCCCTCCCGCGTCAGGCCCCCAGCCCGGCGAATGGAAGGGGGAGGCCGAGCATCTCGACCGGCTCGCGACGTTCCGCCAGGCTGGGGAGGTCCAAGGGCAACGCCGGAAGATCCCGGTCACCTACGTCGCGGCGGCACTGTCGCTTCCGCCGAAGATCGAGGTGGCGATTCGCAGGGCGCAACGCGCTTTCGTCGCGCGCTTCTCTCCAGGGCGGATGATCGTGGTCGATGCGCCGCACCACATGGCGCCCGTGATTCCAGAGCGCATCGCAAGAGAGGTCGAACGCGTGATTGCGGCCGCCAAGCGGCGCTGAGCAGACTGCGTGTGGCCGCCACTACCGAGACGTCCCTGGGCTGGCGCTGCTCGAGGTCGAGTCATAGGCGTCGGCCTCTTTCCAGTCCTTTGGAAGAACACCCGCCACTTCGCCACCGCAGGCAGCCCGGCCGATTCGAGGGCTTTGCCTCCCATGGCTCGAACCCCTCGACGGCGACGTCCCAGACAGGCGACTGTGGCGGGCGTCCGCCGAATCGGCGCCCGACTACCTAGGCTGTGTGTCGTGCTCGGGCGTGGCGACGTCATCGGAGGCTTCGAGATCCAGGGGGTCGTGCGGTCTGGGCCCCGGGGAGTCGTGTACGAGGCCGTAGAGGGCGGCGTGGGACGAGTGGTGGCGCTGAGGGTGCTCGACCTGCGGCTGAGCCACGACCCGGCGTTCGTCGAGCGCTTCCGGCAGCAGGCGTGGCCCGAGCATCCTCACATCGTCTCGGTGTTCGAGGCCGGCGAGTGGGACCACGGCCTGTTCGTGGCCATGCAGTTGATCCGCGGCGACACGATCGCGGAGATGCTCGCGCGCGGAGGTCTCGACCAGTCGCGTGCGCTCGCTGCGCTCACGGAGGTCGCGAGCGCGCTCGACAGTGCTCATAAGCGCGGCCTCGCGCACGGGTGGGTCAGGCCCGAAGCCGTCCTCTTCGACGAGGACGGGTGGACCTGGCTGGTGGACTTCGGGCTCTTCCCGGGCACGGCCAACCCCGCCGCGGACCGGGCTGCGTTCGCCGCGCTCGCGCGAACCTGCCTCGGCAAGCGCAGCGTGCCGAGGGGTAGCTGGGAGACGGCGTCCGCGCTGATGACGGCAGTGTCGGACCGCCTCGACGCGCAGCCGGACGGCGGCGGATGGCGGCGGCGGCTGAGGCGAGGGGCGCCTCCGCCACAGTGAGAAGCCGTTGCGCTGGACGTCCCGCGAGGAGCAGCGCCCAGAACCGGCGGCCGGCTAGCGTTCGGTGGCGGCATCCTCATCGAGGATCCTGCTGAGCCCGTTCCCTGACCGGCTCAGCACCCTGCGCCCTCCGGGCCGGACGATCCTGAACCGGAGCCGCGTCAACGGTCCGCAACCCTCCAGCCGAAACCTGTGGTCTCCAGGTCGGCATCCTCCGAGCCGCCGCGTTCCATCAGGCGCGGTTTCCTCCTCATGGTTTGAGGCGTCCGTGCCTGTATCCGTTTGTCGCTCGCGTAATAACACCTGAAGACCGCGGACTACTCCTCCGCGCCCGTAGAAGACAGCTCGCGGTGCGACGGCGGCTCTTCCCCGCGTTTCTGCATCTAGGCTTCGTCCATGGGCGGCGCGCTCGTACCCGGTCTCGAGCGCTCGGAGGACTTCGAGGTCGACGCCGG
>JACDAN010000241.1 GCA_013695385.1 Actinomycetota bacterium
GGACGCGCACTACGGGATCGAGCGGTACAGCCGGAGGAACGTCTCGCGAAAGCCGCGCCGTGGCCAGAAACGCGACGAGAGCAGGTTCGTCACGCGCCAGTCCGTCACCATCGTCCCGTAGCCGTGCTCTCGAGCCCAGGCGAAGCTCCCTTCCGTGAGCGCGAGACCCGCCCCGGTACCGCGCACATCCGGGCGCGTGACGGCCCAGGCGAGCAGTAGTGCGTCGGCGGGCCGGGCGAGGCCGGCGTGCATCGAGGAGAGCGCAGTCGGAGCGAGCACGAAGCTGCCGACCACGCGTCCATCCATTTCGGCGACGAGCGTGCCGATCTCCGGGTTGCCGAGATCGTCGAGCACCTCCTGCCGGAGCTCCTCCTCCGTCTCGCGTGGAACGCTCGAGAAGACGGGCGAGAGTCCTTGATGCTCGGGGAGGATGGGCCCGAGCTCGACTAGGGCATCGATGTCCGACTCCCTGGCAAGCCGAACTCCTTCGGGCATGGCAGCTTCCGGAACCTCTCTGATAGCCAGCGCCTGCTGCTGGCCGAAGCCCAGGCGATTCCAGGCATCGAGGTGGGCGCCGTCCGCGGCGGGCACGACGGAGTAGTGGCGTGTTCGGCCCTCGTCGACCCAACGTGTCGCCGCCGCCGCGTACAGGTCGCGCAGGTCTTCGGCTTCCGCGACCGCATGGCCAGCCGGGTCGACCCAGACGTTGTCGCCCCAGATCGAGTCTTCCTTGCGGATCCCGAGGACGTATCCGACGACGTGCTCGCCCCGAACGCCGGTGACGCCGGAGGCCTCCTCGGCCTCCCAGAGGGCCCTGACCTCGGCCTCGAAGTCGCCGGGGTCGGTGAGCAGCGGCTCGGCTGTGCGGTGACGACGGTGTCGCTCGGCCAGGAGTCCGGCCGCCGCTGCCAGGTGCTCGTCGGAGAAGGGATGAATTTCGAGGCCCGGCACCGGCGGAGGACGATACCGTTGCCCTCGTGAGCCCCAAGACTCTCTCGGGCGAGGAGCTCCAGCTCGACGACGCTCCCGCTCGCGACTCGGAGCTGTTCCTCGTTGACGGCAACAACCTGGCCTACCGTGCCTACTTCGCCCTTCCCGAGGAGCTTGCGACGAGCGACGGGATGCCGACGAACGCGCTGCTCGGGTTCACGAACATGCTCTTCAAGCTGCTGACCGACTACAGGCCGAAGGGTGTCGCGGTCGCGTGGGACACGCGCCCGGCGGAGCGGCTCGAGGTCGCTCGGGACTACAAGGCCGACCGCCGTCCGATGGCGGACCTCCTGCGCGAGCAGTTCCCGCACTTTCGTCCCATCGTCGAGGCGTTTGGCTACCGGAACCTCGAGTTCGAGGGGTGGGAGGCGGACGACGTGATCGCGACGCTCGCGACGCTCGCCGACCAGGCGGGGATCAAGACGACAGTGGTCTCCACGGACCGCGACGCCTTCCAGCTCGTCACGGGCAACATCGCGCTGATGATGACCCCCCGCGGGGTCTCCGACGTCAACGTCTACACGCCGGAGCGGGTGGAGGCGAGGCTCGGCATCACGCCCGACCAGATCCCGGACTTCATCGGCCTCAAGGGCGACAGCTCGGACAACATTCCCGGCGTCCCCGGCATCGGGGACAAGACCGCCTCGCAGCTGATCCAGCAGTACGGCTCGCTCGAAGGAGTCCTCGAGCACGTCGACGAGCTGACGCCGGCGCGCAGGAAAAACCTCACGGAGCACGCGGAGCAGGCGAAGGTCTCGAAGCAGCTCGCGACCATGCGCCGGGATCTGGAGCTCGGCTGCGATCCCGGCGAGCTCGTCCTCTCTCCGCCCGACCGCTCCAAGCTCAAGGAGATGTTCCGGCGGTTCGAGTTTCGGAACCTCCTGAACCGTGTCGACGAGCTCGACGCCACGGTCCCGGCCGCGCAACTGGTCGTCGAGGGTGTGACGGTTCCGTGGCGTGAGGGCGAGCTTCCGGAGGACGGCACTGTCGGCTTTGCCGCAGACGACGCACGGGTCGCGGTGGCGACGGAGGCGGAAGTCATCGTCTCCCTGAGACCAAGTAACACAGTGTTACAAGGTCTCCAGGGCGCTGGACAAGCTGCTCTGGGCTCAAGTAACACTCTGTTACAAGGCTTGCGGATCGTGGCCCATGACGCGAAGGCGCAGCGGGTCGAGCCCGCGGAGGACACGTTGCTTGCCGCCTACCTGATCGATCCGGGGCGGGCCACCTACGAGCTGGACGACCTCGCCGCCGAGTACGGCATCGAGCTCGTTCCCGACCCGCCGGCCGACGAGGACACGGCGATGCTCGTCCGTCATGCGGCGGCTGCGCTGCGGCTCGCTCCGCCTCTGTTGGAACGCCTGAAGGAGCGAGGCCACGCGCAGCTCTACCGGGAGATCGAGTTGCCCCTCACCGAGGTGCTGGCGGCGATGGAGGACGCGGGGGTGAAGATCGACGAGTACCGCATGGGGGAGATCACCGCGCGCCTTGCCGATAGGGTCGAGGAGCTCGAGCAGAAGGCCTACGAGCTCGCCGGCGAGGAGTTCATCGTCGGCTCCACGCAGCAGGTCGCGCGCATCCTGTTCGAGAAGCTGGAGTTGACGCCGGGCCGGAAGGGCAAGACCGGGTACTCGACCGACACCCGTGTGCTGCGGTCGATTCGGGGCGACCACGAGATCGTCCAGGTGATCGAGGAGTGGCGCGAGTACTCGAAGCTCGTCAACACCTACCTAGGCCCCCTGCCGACGCTGATCTCGGAGCGCGACGGGCGGCTCCACACGACGATCAACCAGGCCGTGGCATCCACGGGCCGGCTGTCAACGACGAACCCCAACCTCCAGGCGATCCCGATCCGAACGGCTCTCGGCAAGGAGATTCGCTCGGCGTTCATCGCCGAGCAGGGTCACAAGCTCGTCTCGGCGGACTACTCGCAGATCGAGCTGCGGATCCTGGCGCACGTCTCCGGCGAGCCCAAGCTGCGTGAAGCGTTCGCCCGGGGCGACGACATCCACACGGCGACGGCGGCCGAGGTGCTCGGCAAGGACCCGGCCGCGTTGACGACTGCCGACCGCTCGACGGCGAAGATGATCAACTTCGGGATCGTCTACGGGATCTCGTCGTTCGGGCTCTCCGAGAACCTCGAGATCCCGCGTGACCAGGCGCAGGAGCTGATCGACACCTACCTCGCCCGCTTTCCTCACGTCCAGGATTTCATCGTCAGAACCATCGAGCAGGCGGCGCGCGACGGCTACACCACGAGCCTGCTCGGGCGACGCCGCCTGGTGCCCGAGCTCCAAGCCTCAAACCGGCAGACGCGCTCGCTCGGCGAGCGCCTGGCCGTGAACTTCGTCATGCAGGGGTCGAATGCGGACATCATCAAAAAGGCGATGCTCTCGATCCACCGCCGGCTCCGCGACGAGGGGAGAGCCGCTCGCCTCGTCCTCCAGGTGCACGACGAGCTGCTGCTCGAGGTGCCCGCGAACGAGGTTTCGCCGGTCAAGGACCTCGTTCGCGAGGAGATGTGCCGCGCGTTCGCCCTCGATCCGCCGCTCGCCGTCGACGTCGGGGTCGGCGACGACTGGAATGAGGCGAAGTCGTAACCGGTTAGCGCGCCGGCGGCCAGGTATGACCGGCCATGGATCCGTTCTCAGGCAGAGGACGAATCCCGTCCTCGCCCGCCTCAATAGGCGCAAAATCCGTAGATATACTCCGGCGCTCGTGGTGAGCGAAACCGTGGACACGCAGCCCCATCTCGAAGACCCCGAGGTCTGGACCACAGGCCCCGAGGGCGAGCTGATCCCCGATTACGAGTCGACCTTTCCGACCATCAACGAGGGCGAGGTCGTGCACGGGACGGTCGTCCGCGTCGACAAGGACGAGGTCCTCGTCGACATCGGCTACAAGTCCGAGGGCGTCATCCCGGTCTCCGAGCTCTCGATCCGCCGGTCCGTCAACCCGGCCGACGAGGTCACGGTCGGCGACGAGATCGACGCGCTCGTGCTCACGAAGGAGGACGCCGAAGGGCGTTTGATCCTCTCGAAGAAGCGGGCGCGGTTCGAGCTCGCCTGGAAGACGATCGAGCAGAAGGCCGAGACGGGGGAGTCGATCGACGGACGGGTGATCGAGGTCGTCAAGGGCGGGCTGATCGTCGACCTCGGTGTGCGCGGCTTCCTGCCGGCGTCGCTCGTGGACATCCGCCGCGTCCAGGACCTGGACGAGTTCCTCGGCCAGACCCTCCGCTGCAAGGTCATCGAGCTGAACCGCTCCCGGAACAACGTCGTGCTTTCGCGGCGAGCCGTCCTCGAGGACGAGCGCAAGGAGCAGCGGCAGCAGATCCTCGACCGCCTCCAACCGGGCGACGTCGTCGAGGGGCAGATCTCCAACATCGTCGATTTCGGTGCGTTCGTGGACCTCGACGGCATGGACGGCCTGATCCATATCTCCGAGCTCTCGTGGAGTCACGTGAACCACCCCTCTGAGGTGCTCGAGATCGGACAGACCGTCGAGGTGAAGGTGCTCGACATCGACCGGGACCGGCAGCGGATCTCGCTCGGCCTGAAACAGACTCAGAGCGACCCTTGGCAGCAGGTGCTCGAGGCCTACAACGAGGGCGACGTCGTCGAGGGCAAGGTGACGAAGGTCGTCACCTTCGGCGCCTTCGTCGAGATCATGCCCGGCGTCGAAGGTCTCGTGCACATCTCGGAGCTGGCGCAGCACCACGTGGAGAACCCGCGCGAGGTGGTCTCACAGGGCGATCAGGTTCAGGCGAAGATCATCGAAGTCGACGCCGAGCGGCGACGCCTCTCGCTTTCCCTCAAGCGTGTGGAGGGCGACGGGCCCACGCCGGCATCCGAGCTCGGCCTGTCGGACGAGGTGTTCGCGGAGAGCGGCGGACCCATGGTCGCCCTCGACAGTCCCCTGAGTGCGGAGACGGGAGCGGAGCCCTCGCCGGAGCCGGTTGCGGCGCCCGAAGAGCCTCAGCCGGTCGCGCCCGAGGAGCCCGAGCCTGCCGCGCCCGAGGAGCCTCAGGCTGCCGTTGCCGAGCCGGACCTCGAGAGCCAGACTCCGTCCGAGCACGTGGCTCTCGAAGACGAGCCCGAAGCGCCGGAAGCTGCGGAAGAGCAGCCGGCCCCGACCGAAGAGACCGACGAGCAGCAGTAGCCGGCCCGTCGCCGTCGCCGTCACGGGCGGCATCGGGGCAGGGAAAAGCGAGGCGCTCGCAGCCTTCGCGCGGCATGGCGCGGCCGTCATCTCGAGCGACGAGATCGTCCACCGCCTCCTTTGCGACGACGCGGAGGTGAAGACGGCTCTCGTCGAGCGACTGGGGGAGACGATCCTCGGCGCCGACGGCGAGATCGACCGGTTGAAGGTGGGGGAGATCGTCTTCGGCGACCCCGAGGCGCTCGGATGGCTGGAAGGGCTGCTTCACCCCCGCGTCTCGGCCGAGTACCTCAGCTGGCGTGACGAGTTGGCGGCCCTCCCCGAGCCGCCCGCTGTCTGCGTGACCGAGGTGCCGCTCCTCTACGAGGTCGGGGCGGAGGAGCGCTTCGACAAGGTCGTCGTGATCACCGCGCCGCGGCTGCTTCGCGAAGCGCGCGCCCGGGTTCCCACCGCTGGGCGTACCGAGCGCCTGCTCGACGATCGGCAGAAGGTCGAGCGCGCCGACTTCTCCTACGTGAACACCGGTTCGCTCGAGGAGCTCGATGCCTGGGTCGAGTCGCTTGTCGACGAGTTGATGCTTCCGTGATGCTTGACAGACATCAAATTGATGTCATACTGTCGCCATGGAGACAGCACGATTCGTCAACGCGCTCGAGCGGGATCTCGCTGCAGTCGCCGCGGTCGGCGACGACGCCACCGCCGCCTCCGCCGAGCGACTGATCCAGGCCCTCCGCGGTTCGGCAGGCATGCGCCTGCTGGAGACGCTGGCAGAGGCTGCGCTGGAGATCAGCGGTCAGCTGCCGGAGGGGCACGTCGAAGTCCGGCTTGCAGGGTCTGACCCCGAGCTCGTCTATGTCGGGGGCGAGGCGGCCGAGCCCGCTGTGCCTGCGTCCGAAGACGGGCTGACGGCGCGGATCAGTCTTCGGCTGCCGGAGGGTCTCAAGCGCGACCTCGAGGCTGCGGCCTCGCGCGAAGGCGTGTCGCTCAACACCTGGCTCGTTCGCGCGCTGTCGCGGAGCACAGCTCCGCCGGCGCGCCGGACCGGCAACCGCCTGACCGGCTACGGCCGGAACTGAGAGGAGCACGATGAGAACGGAGACATTTTCCACCCCCGGGCCGGTCGAGCTCACGATCGGCATCCCTGCGGGTGACGTCGACATCCAGACGGGCGATGGCGACGAGACCGCCGTCGAGCTCGAGGTTCGCGGCCGTGACGCCGAGGAGCTCGAGCGAGACGCTCGCATCGAGCTCCGTCCGCGCGGCGAGGGCTTCGAGGTCGTCGTCGAGGCCGACGGGAACCGCGGCCTCTTCCGCTCTCGCGACGGCGAGTACCGCGTACGGATTCACGCACCCGACGGCGCGACCGTGCGGGCCGAGCTCGCGTCGGCGGACATCTCCGGCCGCGGCCGCTACACGGCGGTGGACGTGGACGTCGCGTCGGGGGACTTGCAGTTCGAGGAGATCGCAGGCGAGGCGAAGGTCGACAGCGCCTCCGGCGACGTCCAGCTCGGCCAGGTCGGTTCGGCGAAGGTGAACACGGCCTCCGGTGACGTTCAGATCGATCGAGCGGAAGGCCGGGTAGACGTGAACACGGCCTCGGGCGACGTCGAGGTGCGAAGCGCAGCCGAGGGCCAGGTCAAGGTCAATTCGGCCTCGGGCGACGTCGAGGTTGGGATCGCCAAGGGGTCTCGGCTGTTCGTCGACGCCCAGTCGCTTTCCGGGGGAACGTCTTCCGATCTCGAGCTGGAGTCCGGTGCGCCCATCGACGCCGACGAGGGCCCGCTCGTCGAGCTGCGCGTCGTGACGATGAGCGGCGACGTCAGCGTCCGGCGCGCGTGAGCTCAGCCGGCGACGGTACGGCGGAGGCGGCTACGGAGCCGCCTCCGCTATTCAGGCAGCCCGAGTTCCTGAAGCTCTGGGCCGCGCAATCGATCTCGCAGCTTGGCGACCAGGTCACGCTGCTTGCACTCCCGCTCGTCGCCGTCCTCACGCTCGACGCCTCAGCCGCGCAGATGGGCTTTCTGGTCGCTGCGGAGCTGATGCCGCATCTCCTGTTCTCACTCTTCGCCGGCGTCTGGATCGAGCGATCGCAGCGGCGGAGGCACCTGATGATCCTCGCCGACGTCGCCCGAGCCGGGCTACTCGTATCGGTGCCGGTAGCGGCGGCCTTCGACCTCCTCAGCTTCCCGCAGCTCTACGCGGTCGCCTTCGCTGTGGGCAGCTTCGCTGTCATGTTCGACATCAGTTATTCGACGCTTTTCATCGCCGTGGTGCCCCGGCGCGACATCCTCGAGGCCAACAGCAAGCTCAGTCTAAGCCGCTCGGTCTCCTTCGTCACCGGGCCGTCGCTCGCCGGCTTCCTCGTCCAGCTGGTGACCGCGCCGGTCACGCTGCTTCTGGATGCCTTCTCGTTCCTCGGTTCGGCGCTCTTCCTCACGCGCATCCGGACGAAGGAACCAGTGGTCGAGCATGATGGAAACGGCGTTCTTCGGAGCCTCCGTGACGGGATGCGGTTCGTGCTCACGGACGAGCTGATTCGGCCGGAGCTCTTCTGCGCGGCGACGGTCAACCTCTTCAACTACGTCTTCCATGCGATCTTCGTCCTCTATGCGACCAAGGAGCTCGGGGTGGCGCCGGGGACCCTCGGTGTCGCCCTCGGCCTGGGAGCTGTGGGAGGGATCCTCGGCGCCCTCGGCGCCCCCCGGCTCGAGCGTGCGATCGGGATCGGGCCTGCCATGGTGATCGGCGCAGTTCTGTTCCCCGCTCCACTGATCCTCGTGCCCATTGCCTCCGGCTCCGAGCTGAAGCTCGGCGTGATGCTCGCTGCGGCGGAGTTCCTCTCAGCGGTCGGCGTGATGATCTTCGATGTCTCGGCCGTCAGCATGCAGTTCATGCGCACGCCCGATCGAATTCGCGCCAGGACGGCGGGCACGTTCCGCTTCGTCAACTACGGCATTCGCCCGATCGGGGCACTTTTGGGCGGCGCACTCGGCACCGTGATCGGTCTTCAGACGACATTGTGGGTCGGCGCCGTCGGGGCGCTCGCCGGCGTCTTGTGGCTCGTCTTCTCGCCGATCCCGCGGCTGCGCGAGGCGCCGGCGGAAGCGGCTTAAGGTCGCTCTTCCAGCTCGTTCGTCTTTGCGCAGAGGGCCTTGAAGCCGGCGTGGAGGAAGTCGTTCGCCGCCCCGGCGGCGAGAGTCCAGGTCAGGACCCGCCCGAAGCGCGGCGCCAGCATCTGCGACGACGCGAGCGCAGCGGCGCTCCACGTTCCGACGCAGCGCGGGCAGGTCACGAGCTCGCCGATCGCGCGCTGCACGCTCTCGCCGGCGGGACGTTCGTGTTCTCCGAGCTCCGCCTCTCCCTCGACGAACGGCTGGCGGACGAAGCTCGCGACCTTCTCGCGGGAGAGGGTGCGCGAGGCCTTGAACGTCGCCGCCGACAGCGCGACCAGCTCGAGCGCGGTGGCCGGAGGCGAGCGCCGGGCGGCAGCTGCCACCACGCCGAGACCGGCCACGAAGGTGCCGAGGATCGCGGCGTAGGCGCCGTACGGCGGTCGTTCGTCCGGTTCGTTCATCGCGGCTAGCCTTTCCCCGGATGGCCGAGTTCAAGACATCGAGCGGCTATCAGCCGACCGGAGACCAGCCGGGCGCGATCGAACAGCTGTCCGCGGGGCTCAACGCAGGCGACCGTTTTCAGACTCTCCTCGGCGCCACCGGAACGGGCAAGACGGCGACGATGGCGTGGACGATCGAGCAGGTGCAGAAGCCGACCCTCGTGATCGCCCACAACAAGACGCTTGCGGCGCAGCTGTGCAACGAGTTCCGCGAGTTCTTCCCGGAGAACGCGGTCGAGTACTTCGTCTCCTACTACGACTACTACCAGCCCGAGGCATACGTCCCGCAGGCGGATCTCTACATCGAGAAGGATTCCTCGCAGAACGACGACATCGCACGGCTCCGCCT
>JACDAN010000263.1 GCA_013695385.1 Actinomycetota bacterium
ATCACGTAGCGCTCTACCGAACGCGCGAGCTTCGGCCGAAGCTCGCCCATGCCGACATGGTCGTGCTCGCCTCGGGATCCGCCGCGCGCGCCCTGGCAGCCATCCGCACAGACTTGCCCGTCGTGACGATCGGACCGGTGACCACCCGCGCGGCCAGAGCCGCCGGCCTCGTCGTCAGAGCCGAAGCCGCCTCCCAGGACGCCCAGGGCCTCGTGGATGCCATCGGCCGGGCGGGCGGGTGATGATGCGGGCGATGCGGGTGATCACGTTCCTCTCGGATTTCGGCGTCGAGGACGACTTTGCCGGCACCTGCCACGGGGTGATCAAGCGGATCCTCCCGGAGGCGGAGGTGATCCACATCACCCACGGCATCGAGCCGCAGAGCATCCTCCAGGGGGCGCTCGTCCTCGCGAACACGCTGCCGTACATGCCCGAGGGGATACACCTCGCAGTCGTCGATCCGGAGGTTGGGGCGTCGCGCAGGGCAGTAGCGCTCGGCACCGCCGACGGCAACCGAATCCTCGTCGGCCCCGACAACGGCCTGTTGATTCCGGCAGCCCAGGCGCTCGGCGGGATCCTGTGGGCGGTCGAAATCTCGAACCCGCGTTACGCCCTGGAGCCGGTCTCGGCCACCTTCCACGGCCGCGACGTCTTCGCCCCGGCTGCCGCGCATCTCTCGAATGGAGTCGAGCCTGCCGAGCTGGGCGAAGCCGTGGAACCGGAGTCACTCGTGCAGCTCGAGTGGCCCCAGCCCGAGATCGGGACGAGGCGGATCCGGGCGACGTGCCTCTACGTCGACCGATTCGGCAACGTCCGGTTGAATCTCACGGCGCCGGAGGTGGAAGGTCTCGGAATCGTCCAGGGCTCCCGCGTCGAGGTCGAGTTGGAAACGGATCGCTTCTACGCAGTCGCAGCGCGGACGTTCGCCGATGCGCGGGCAGGGGACATCATCCTGTACGAAGACGCCTACAGGAACATCGCGCTCGCCATCTCGCGCGGCAACGCTGCCGAGACGTTCGGCGTGCGAGCAGGACTGGAGGTGCGGCTACGCGCGGATCCCGGGTAGCGCTCGGGCGACGGTTCGCACGGTTGACCACGGACGCCGTCGTGCGCCGGCCGTGGCTCTGGCCGCTCTTTCGCCGACCCATTCGGGCGCAGTTCGACCGGCTCGCATCGGGCTGGGATGCCATGCGCGACCCCCAGCACCTGGTTCCGTTCGAGCGGGCGCTCGAACGGATTGCAGGCCCCGTCCAGGACGCGCTCGACGTCGGAACCGGGACGGGCGCCGGTGCACTGGCCATCGCCCGGCGCTTTCCTGGTGCCGCAGTCGTCGGCATCGACGTCTCGTCGACGATGCTCGACGAGGCCCGTCGGCATCTCTCCGCCGACCTCGCCGATCAGGTCACGTTCAGGGTCGGCGATGCCGCGCGTCTTCCCTTCGATTCCAGCACCTTCGATCTCGTCGCCCACGCGAACATGATCCCGTTCCTCGATGAGGTTGCCCGAGTCCTCCGACCCGGCGGCTGGACGCTCTTCGCCTTCTCGAGCGGCGCCGAAACCCCGATCTACGTCAACCCGGGCACGCTTCGCCAGGGGCTCGAGTGCCGAGGTTTCACGGAGTTTGCGGAAATTGCGGCAGGGCGCGGCACTGCGATCCTTGCCCGTCGTGCGCAACGGCACTAGCCTTACCGTAACGAGACGTTCGCGGCGCGGTCACACCGGCCCGAACGTCTCTTTTTTGCCGGTAGAGTCGAAGCGACTGACCTCTGGCGAGGTAGCTCAGTTGGTAGAGCACACGGCTGAAAACCGTGGTGTCGCCGGTTCGATTCCGGCCCTCGCCACCTCCGAGTGTTAGCGGTTCTCTACGACATCCACGGAAACGCCGCGGCGCTCGAGGCGGTTCTCCGAGAAGCGGAGGTCGCCGGAGCCGGGCGCTATCTTCTCGGGGGCGACTACGTCGCGTGGGAGCCGCTTGGCAGCGAAACCTTGGCTCTTCTCCGCGCGCTTCCAGACGCCACGTGGATCCGGGGGAACGGCGAGCGCTGGCTCGTCGAGCCGCCCGCCGACCGGCCCCAGGTCGTCCCGGGCGTTCAAGAGATGGCCGCGCAGCTCGGCGAGGAGGTGGATCGCCTGTACGCGCTTCCGGAACGGGCCGAGCTCGACGGCGTCCTCTACGTCCATGGGTCTCCGCTGTCCGACGTCGAGAGCTTCGCCGCGGAACCGCAGGAGGGGGAGGAGCGGATGCTCGCGGGCGTCCGTAACCGGACGGTGGTGTTCGGTCACAGCCATCTCCAGTTCCGGCGGCCGGGCCCGAACGGAACCGGGCTCGTGAATCCCGGCAGCGTCGGAATGCCGCTCGACGGCGACGTGCGTGCCGCGTGGGCACTCTGGGACGGCGACTTCTCGTTTCGCCGGACCGAGTACGACGTCGAGCGGGCTGCGGCCGCGTACCGCCGCGTCGGCGGGGAGGTGGGAGAGTCTTTCGCCCGCCGCGTCGAGCGCGGGTCGGACTAGCTTCCCCGGGTCAGAGACGCGTCGAGGCTGACCTCGACGTTTCCTTTGAGGGCCTGGGAAACCGGGCAATTTTCCTTCGCGTCCTCCGCCGCATCCCTGAAGGTTGCGTCATCGATTCCCTCGACGGTGCCCCGGATCGAGATCCGCATCGTCGTCATCCGGAAGCCCTCGCCGGTCTTGTCGAACGTCGCGGTCGCATCGGTCTCCAGTAGTTGCGGAGGCGTGCCGGCCTTGGCGAGCGCGCCGGCCAGCGCCATCGAGATGCAGGTCGAGTGAGCTGCCGCGATCATCTCCTCGGGGCTCGTGTTCCCGTCGGCGACCTCCGCGCGCGAGCTCCATTTGACGGTCGCTCCGTCGACGGCGCCGCTCTGGGTCGACACCTCGCCCGAGCCGCTCATCAGGTCGCCCTGCCAAACCGTCTTCGCGCTTCGCCTAACCGCCATCGTCGTCCCCCTGTTCCTCTCCTGATCCGGACGGCCGATAGTAGCGACGGCCTTTGAGCTCTTCCGGCAGGTGATCGACCTCGAAGCCACGCGGATCCGAGTGCGGGTAGATGTAGCCCTTGCCCCGTCCGAGCTTCTTCGCGCCGAAGTAGTGCGTATCCCTGAGAGCGTCGGGAGGGCGAAGGTGCCCCTGCTCGCGAACGTCCTTCTGCGCCTCGCGCAGGGCGAGGATGACGGCATTCGACTTCGGCGCGCGGGCGAGATAGATCGCCGCCTGGGCGAGGTTGAGCTGCGCCTCCGGCAGGCCGACGTGCTCGACGGCGTGCGCCGCCGCGACGGCGACGCTGAGGGCACGCGGATCGGCGTTCCCGACGTCCTCGGAGGCGAGCACGATCATCCGGCGCGCGACGTAACGGGCGTCCTCGCCTCCCTCGAGCATCGCGGCCAGGTAGTAGACGGCTGCATCAGGGTCGGAGCCGCGCATCGACTTGATAAAGGCCGAGACGAAGTCGTAGTGGGCGTCACCGCCCTTGTCGTAGACGAGCGGCCGCTTGCGGGACGCGTCCTCGATGTGTTCTTCCGAGACCTGGCCCTCCTCGGCTTCGGCGGTCTGAGCGGCGAGCTCGAGGATGTTGAGCGCGTTTCGCGCGTCACCCCCTGAGCGCCGCGCAACCAGCTCGACGATCGCGGGCGGAACCTCGATCCCGAGCTCGGTCGCCCCTCGCCGGGCGACGATCGCCAGATCGTCCTCTGACAGGGGCTCGAGCTCGTAGATCTGCGCACGCGACAGGAGCGCCGAGTTGACCTCGAAGTAGGGGTTCTCCGTCGTCGCGCCGATCAGGGTCAAAACCCCTTCCTCCACGGCGGGCAGGAGAGCATCCTGCTGAGCCTTGTTGAAGCGGTGGATCTCGTCCAGAAAGAGGATCGTCCGGCGCCCCTGCGCGCCGAGCTCCTCGCGGGCCCGGGCGATCACGTCTCGCACTTGCGCCACCGTGGCCGAGACAGCCGAAAGCTCCTCGAAGACCGCGCCGGTCTGATGCGCGACGATTCTCGCAAGCGTGGTCTTTCCGGTGCCCGGCGGGCCGTAGAGGATCATCGAGCCGACCCGGTCCTGCTCGATCGCAAGTCGTAGCGCAGAGCGCTCGCCGAGGATCTGCGCCTGGCCGACGTAGTCGTCCAGCCGCTGCGGTCTCAGTCGCAGGGCGAGCGGCGCGACTTGGGGCAACCGCTCCTTCGCGGCATCCGAGAAGAGGTCGCTCATTGCAGGAGAAGTATGCTCGCCGCGTGGCGACGATCACCCTGCGGCAGGAGGCAACCGAGCTCCTCCAGGAGCTGATCCGCGTGGACACGGTGAACCCGCCCGGGAACGAGACGCGGGCGGCGGAGATCCTGCGCGAGTATCTAGGGGACCACGGGGTTGCCGCCGAGCTCTACGCGAAGGTGCCGGAGCGCGCGAACCTCGTGGCACGGATCCCCGGTTCCGGCCGTGGACCGCGCCTGCTCCTCCTCTCGCACACGGACACGGTTCTCGCCGACCCGTCCGAATGGGGCGTCGACCCGTGGTCGGGCGAGCTGCGCGACGGACAGGTCTGGGGCCGCGGGGCTCTCGACATGAAGGGGCAGGTCGTCGCGAGCGCGGTGGCGCTCGCGTCACTGGCCCGAGAGGGCTTCGAGCCGGCAGGTGACCTGATCTTCGCGGCCTGCGCCGATGAGGAGGTGGGCGACGGCTTCGGCCTCCAGTGGCTCTGCGAGGCGCACCCCGAGGCCGTGCGTGCGGAGTACTGCGTGAACGAGGGGGGAGGCGACCGGCTGGTTCTCGGCGGACGTGTGTTCTACGCCTGCTCGACTGCGGAGAAGATGAGCTCGCCGTTCCGGATCACCGTCCGCGGGCGGAGCGGTCACGCCTCGAGGCCCGGGATCGCCGACAGCGCCCTCGTCAAGGCCGCGCCGCTCGTTCAGATCCTCGGTGACTTCCGGGACGAGCCGGAGCTCGGGCCGGAGGTCGAGGCGTTCCTGAAGGCCGTCTGTGGTGAGGTTCCGGCGCCCGAGGGAGCGATCGGCGCTGCACGTGCGGTCCACCCGCTCGCCGGCGATCTGATCGAGTCGCTGCTCGGAACCACGATGTCGCCGACGATGATCGAGGCGTCGAAGAAGCGGAACGTGATCCCTGCTCGCTGCGAGATCACCGTCGACTGCCGGATCCTTCCGGGCCGCGCGCGAGCGGCGGTCGAGGCGCAGGTTCGCGAGCTTCTCGGCGGGGTTGACTTCGAGTTCGACTGGATCGAGGGTCAGGGGGGAACGCGATCGCCGATCGACACGCCCCTCTGGGACGTCGTCGAGTCGTTCGTCGCGGAGATCGAGCCGCAGGCCGAGGTCGTTCCGCTCCTACTCTCGGGCTTCACCGACAGCCACTGGCTTCGCCAGGCGTTCGGAACCGTCGCGTACGGGTTCTTCCCGATGAGGGCGATGGAATCGGAGCTCGCAGCCCGGCTGATCCACTCCGCGGACGAGCGGATCGACCTGGACGACCTAGAGCTCGGCGTGCGCTTCTTGCGTCATGCGGCTACCGAGTGCGGCTCGCTACGCTCGGACCGATGATCGAGGAGAAAATCCGGCTCGGCGGGATGGCGCTCGCCAACGGCGTGCTCGTCCACGGTCCGAACGCGTGGGCCTGTGCGGTCAGGACGCCGGACGGCACCCTGCGCGTCGAATCGGACGTGAAGCGGTTTCGCGCCGCCCGTGTCCAGCAGCCGCTGCTCCGCGGACCCGCTCGCATGCTGGAGGCCTTCGCCCTGCTTCCGCAGGTGCGCCGGCGGGTGCCCGAGGCGCGGTTGCCGTTCGAGCGGCCGGCGGTGCTTGCGGCCCTGGCGGCCGGTGCGGTCTTCACCCATTTCGTGCGATCCTCCGGGCGGCTCGGCCCGGCTGCGAAGGAGCTGATCGCCGGCCTCGCGTCGCTTGGCCCTGCGGCGGTGGCTCTACGGGGCTCGACGCTCGCCGCCTACCACGGCGCGGAGCACATCTCGATCGGCACGTACGAACACGGGGAGCCGCGCGAGAAAGAGCACGAGCGCTGCGGGTCCCACCTCATCGGCCCCCTGCTCGCGACGATGGCGGCCGGCAACGCCCTCGCCTCGAAGGCGCCGCGTCATCTGCGCGGCCCTGCCCGGGCTGCCGCCTCGGCCGGAGCGCTGGCCGTCTCGACCGAGACGTTCTCTTGGATGACCAAGCATCCGGAAACCCGGGTGGCAAAGCTCCTGGCCTGGCCCGGCCACGAGCTCCAGCATCGACTTGCGACCGCCGAGCCGACCCCGGACCAGCTCCAGGTGGCAGAGGCCGCCCTCGAGGCGTGCTTGCGCCTGGAGAGAGCAGCGGATGGCGCTCGAGACCAAAGAGCGTAGGCGCCTGCCGCCCGAGGTCTTCGATCTCCCGGTCGAGAAGATGCGGGAGGGCTACTACACGGACGAGTACTTCAACCGGACCCGGCAGGTGCTGCTCGAGGACGGCCGCCACCCGCGAGTCGTCATGCAGGTCTTCCAGAAGAAGCACGCGATCCTCGCCGGCATGGACGAGGCGATCGCGATCCTCAAGCTCTGCTCGGACGACTGGGAGGGCCTCGCGGTTCACGCCCTCTATGACGGGGATGAGATCGAGCCGTGGGAATCCGCCTTGACGATCGAGGGCGACTACACGGGCTTCACGCATCTCGAGACCGTCTATCTCGGCGTGCTCGCGCGGCGAACCATGATCGCGACGAACGTCAAGCGCGTGGTCGAGGCGGCCAGCGGCAAGCCGATCATCTTCATGCCGGCCCGGTACGACCACCATCGAGTGCAGACCGGAGACGGCTATGCCGCCTACGTCGCCGGCGCGACGATCGGCGTTCCCATCGGAGTCACGACGGGCGCGAACGCCTCGTGGTGGGGCGGCAGGGCGATCGGGACGATCCCGCACGCCCTGATCTCCTCCTACGGCGGCAACACGGTGCTCGCGGCGTCGAAGTTCGCCGAGCACGTGGATCCGGACGTCAACATCGTGGCCTTGGTGGACTTCGAGAACGACTCGGTGAGAACTGCGCTCGAGGTCGCCCGAACGCTGGGCGACCGCCTTTGGGGAGTCAGGCTGGACACCTCACGCTCGCTCGTCGATCGCGCGCTCTGGAACGAGATGGGCGACTTCGATCCCCGCGGCGTGAACGACCGCCTGGTCTGGAAGGTGCGGGATGCGCTCGACCGCGACGGCTTCGAGCGCGTGAAGATCGTCGCCTCCGGTGGGATGAACGCCGAGCGGATCTCGGACTTCGAGCGTATGGGTGTCCCGATCGACTCCTACGGCGTCGGGTCTGCGCTCATCCGCGGCGAGAACGACTTCACGGGCGACGTCGTGCTCACCGACGGCCGGCCCTCCGCGAAGGTCGGCCGCCGCTACCGGCCGAATCCGCGGCTCGAGCTCGTCGAGTGAGGACCGTCCTCTGGGACGTCGACACCCAGGTCGACTTCATGCTCCCGCACGGGAAGCTGTACGTGCCCGGCGCGGAGGAGACGATTCCCGCCATGGCCCGCCTCGTCCAGGCTGCACGTGATGCAGGGGTCGTCCACGTCGCATCGGCCGACGACCACGAGCTGACCGATCCCGAGATCTCGGACGACCCGGACTTCCGCAACACCTACCCCTCGCACTGCCTGCGCGGTACGAAGGGCGCGAGGAAGATCCCCGAGACCGAACACGAGGACCCACTGCTGCTCTCGCTCTTGCCGATCCCGCCGGGGCTCATTCCCGCGTTGGTCGAGGACCGCCGAGAGCTCCTGCTGTTGAAGAAGAGCTACAGCGTCTTCACCAACCCGAATACCGACCCGCTGCTCGAGGCGCTCGATCCAGACCAGATCGCCGTCTTCGGCGTCGCCACGGACGTCTGCAACGACGCGGCGATCCGAGGCTTCCTCCAGCGGGGCCGGAAGGTTCTCTTCGTCGAGGACGCCGCCCGCGGGCTCGACGCCGACCGCACGGCCGCCGCTCTCGCCGCCTGGCGGGCGGGCGGCGTCGAGTTCACGACCGCAGCCGAGGTCGCCGGCCGCCTGTGCTAGGCAGGGCGGGGGTTTATCCGCCGCCCTCATCTGCCGATAGGCGAGTCATGCCGTTCGACGTGGTGGGGGTGTTGCGCGCAATCGGGGATATCGCCTTCGTCTGGCTCCCGATCGTCATGTTCGCGCTGATCATCTATCTGCTCTTCCGCAGCCTCGCGCTGATGCCGCGGGTGAAGACGACTCACGTCAAGCCGAGCTCACGCAGCTCCGTGACCTGGGAGGAGGTCGCCGGACTCGACGAAGCGAAGAAGGAGCTCCGCGAGGTCGTCGAGTTCCTCCGCAACCCGCAGCGCTTCGAGCGGCTCGGTGCGCGGGTTCCGAAAGGCATCCTGCTCTACGGGCCGCCCGGAACGGGGAAGACGCTCCTCGCAAAGGCCGTCGCGCACGAATCCGGCGCGAGCTTCTATTCCCAGAGCGCGTCCGCGTTCGTCGAGATGTTCGCCGGTCTCGGGGCCGCCAGGATCCGCAAGCTCTTCGAGCAGGCCCGGACGGACGCTCCGGCCATCATCTTCATCGACGAGCTCGATGCCGTCGGCATGAAGCGGATGGGCGGCGGTCTCAACCGGGAGCAGGATCAGACTCTGAATCAGTTGCTCGTCGAGCTCGACGGCTTCGGAGACAGCGAGGCCCAGGTGATCGTCATGGGCGCCTCCAACCGGCTCCAGGATCTCGACCCGGCACTCCTTCGTCCGGGCCGGTTCGACCGGCAGATCCTCATCTCCCCTCCCGACCTCGCCGGCCGCGAGGAGATTCTCGGGGTCCACACGAGGGGCAAGCCGCTCGCACCGGACGTCGATCTTCAGGTCCTCGCCCGCCAGACGGCCGGGCTGACCGGAGCGGATCTGGCGAACGTCGCGAACGAGGCGGCCATCTTCGCCGGCCGCGAGGATCGCAACGACATCACGATGGCGAACTTCGAGGGAGCGATGGAGCGTGTCGTCGCCGGCCTCCAGCAGCCGCGGATCGTCACGGAGAAGGAGCGCCGGATCCTCGCCTACCACGAGGGCGGCCACGCCGTCATGGCGCATCTGATGGGCGACCCCGTGCAGAAGGCGACGATCGTCGCCCGCGGCGATGCCCTCGGCTACACGTTTCATCTGCCCGACGAGGACCGCTACCTCCACACGAAGGAGGAGCTGATCGACTGGATGAAGATCGGGCTCGCAGGCCGTGCCGCCGAACAGGTCGTCTTCGGCCGGGTGACGAACGGCGCTGCCAACGACCTCGAGAAGGTCACCTCACTGGCCAGGGCCATGGTCTTCGAGTACGGCATGTCGGATGGAGCCGCGTCCAGGACGATGCGTGCGGACAACTACGCGCTGTCGGAGGAAACCAAGAGACTCCGCGACAGCGAGCAGGCCCGTTTCACCGACGGCGCGTTCGTGGAGGCGGTTCGCCTCCTCGAGAAGCACCGCTCGCCGCTCGACCGGGTGGCGGGTGCGCTGCTCGAGAAGGAGACGCTGATCCGGGAGGATCTCGCGATGCTCCTCTCCGACACCGAACACGAATCGAAGCAAAGCGATTCCGTCGGCACGATCAGAGTCCTGCCCGAGGTTTCGGGAAAAGCCTGACGACGTTCCGCCGCGACTAAGGTGCCCGGCGTGGAGGCCCTTCGCATCCATCACCTCGGCCTTGCCGTCGAAGACCTCGACGAGGCGGTCGGGACCTACAACCGGCTGTTCAGCGCGCAGGTGGAGCACCGGGCCACTGTGGAAGAGCAGGGTGTCGAGGCAGCGTCTCTTCGGCTCGGTGAGAGCCGGATCGAGCTGCTCGCTTCCCTGGGTGAGGAGACGCCGGTCGGGAAGTTTCTCGCGAAGCGTGGGCCCGGGATGCACCACGTGGCCTACGCAGTGGACGACCTGCCGGCGGCGCTTCGCGAGCTCTCGAACCGAGGGGCCGAGCTGATCGATGAGGAGCCCCACCCCGGGCTCTTCGGCCTCCAGGTTGCCTTCCTCCATCCGGATGCCGCTCACGGCGTACTCTCGGAGCTCGTCGATGTCCAATAGCGAGCACATCCGGATCGAGGTGGGGTTCGACGGGGGCCAGATCATGAGCGCGCTCGTGACGACCGAGGCCGCCGACGAGCTCGAAACTGCCCTGAGGACGGGCAACGAGGGGGCGGTGGCGCTGGATGCAGAAGACGGGCGTTACACGGTTCCCCTGCGGCGGATCGTGTACCTCAAGCGCTTCGCGCGCGAGGGGCGGCTCGGCTTCGGCAACGTTTAGTCGCCCTCCGGCGGAGGGCATCCAAACCTAGGTGGCCGAGGATGTCGTCACCAGTGGGTCAGGAAGACGCGCAAGATCCGACAACGGCGGCGTTCGCGGCCTGGTCGAGCGTGCGCAACGCGGCGACCGCGTAGCCCTCGAAGAGCTGTACCTCCTCCACTTCGACCGGATCTACAGCTACCTGCACATGAGCGTCGGCAGTCGCCATGACGCCGAAGACCTCACGACCCAGACCTTCGTGAAGATGCTCGAGTCAATCGGGCGCTTCCGCTGGCAGGCGGTCCCCTTCTCGGCGTGGCTCTTTCGGATCGCGCACAACCTGGCGATGGATCACTTCCGGGCTCGCCGCCGTTGGCAACCGGAGGAGGACCTCCCGGAAGCCGCGCAAGGTGAGGAGGTCTCGGCCGAGGACCAGGCTCTTGTGTCCATCGGACAGTCACGGCTGCTCGAACTGATCCAGTCGCTCTCGGCCGAGCAGCGGCAGGTGCTGACGCTGAAGTTCGTCTTTCGGTTCTCGAACGCCGAGGCGGCTGGGATTCTCGGGAAGACGGAGGGCGCCGTGAAGTCGCTCCAGCACCGCGCACTCAGCTCGCTCCAGAAGCACGTCAGC
Organism: Actinomycetota bacterium; assembly: GCA_013695385.1. Lineage (GTDB taxonomy): Bacteria > Actinomycetota > Thermoleophilia > Gaiellales > Gaiellaceae > JACDAN01. The sequence continues at coordinate 10,875 of JACDAN010000263.1, forward strand.
CGCTAGAACACGCCTCGATGGCGCTGGACGTCGGAATCGTCGGGCCGCCGGGCTCGGGCAAGACAACGCTGTTCACGGCGCTCACCGGTGTGCATCCCGAGGGATATGGAACACCGCACGTCGGAGTGGCGCAGATCGCCGACGAGCGCCTCCCGGCGGTTGCGGCGGTCATACGATCGGCGAAGCAGACGCCTGCCACGATCCGGCTCATCGACGTTCCGGGAACGGCTGCCGCGCAGCTGGGCGGCGTCCGCCGGGCCGACGCCCTTCTCGCCGTCGTCCGTGATCCTGCCGACCTTCCCTTGCTCGAGCTGGAGCTGCTCGTTGCCGACCGGGACCACGTCGAGCGGCGGCTGGAGCGTGTTCGCAAGGAGGCGAAGTCCGGTGACCCCAGTCTTCGGGAGCAGGTGGGGGTCCTCGAGCATCTAATCGCGCACATCGACGAGGAGAAGCGCCTGGAGGAGTTCCCCGGCGATTTGCCGGAGGAGCTCGAGCCGCTGACCGCCAAGCCGCTGATCCCGATCGTGAACGGTGCGGACGGTCTCGACCTCGCTCTCGAGGCCGAGCTTCGTGACCTCACTCCGGTGGAGGCTGCGGAGTACCGGAACGGCGGCTCCTCCGCGCTCGGGGATGTCGTCCGCGAACTGGCGGTGGTGCTCGATCTCGTCACGTTCTTCACGGCAGGCGACACCGAAACGCGCGCCTGGTCGCTTCGAAACGGCAACACTGCGTTGGATGCTGCAGCCACGATCCACACTGACATCGCCCGGGGATTCATCCGCTGCGAGGTCATCCGGTGGAAAGACCTCGTGGAGGCAGGCTCGCATGCGGAAGCGGCTCGCCGCGGACTCCAGCGTCTGGAAGGAAAGGGCTACGTCGTCGCTGACGGCGACGTCCTTAACGTCAGGTTCAACGTCTAAAGGGTTGACTTCCCCCTGCACGGACCCCGAATGAGCACATCCCAACCGACATGAGTTGTCGATGACGAGCACCCAACCGACCCGTACGGAGAGCGATCCGACGCTCGGAGGGGCCGTCGAGGTGGCGAACAAGCTGCTCGCGAACGTCGACCGCGTCGTGCGCGGGAAGCAGTCGGAGATCCGCCTGGTCTTGACTGCTCTTGCCTGCCGGGGCCATGTCCTCCTCGAGGACGTCCCGGGGACGGCGAAGACGGTTCTCGCCCGCGCCCTCGCAATGAGCATCGAAGGCGCCACGCCCTCACGGATCCAGTGCACGCCCGACCTTCAGCCGACGGACGTGACGGGGCTCTCCGTCTACAACCAGCGAGAGCGGGACTTCGAGTTCCGGCCCGGCCCGATCTTTGCGAACGTCGTCCTCGTCGACGAGATCAACCGGGCGATGCCGAAGACCCAGTCCTCTCTGCTCGAGGCGATGGCCGAGACGCAGGTGACGGTGGACGGCCACACGCGAGAGCTCCCCCAGCCGTTCCTCGTTCTCGCAACGCAGAATCCGATCGAGCTCGAAGGCACGTTCCCGCTGCCGGAGGCGCAGCTCGACCGGTTCTTCCTCAAGACCGCCCTGGGCTACCCGGACCAGGACGACGAGCTCCAGATTCTGCGCGACCAGCAGCGCGGTCATCCTCTCGGCGACCTCCAGCCGGTGGTCTCGCTCGAGGACATCGCCCTTCTTCACCAGGCCAGCGCCTCCGTCTACATCGACGAACTGCTCCAGCGCTGGGCCGTCGACCTGGTCCGAGCCACCCGCAGTCTCGACAGTGTGGCGATCGGCGCCTCGGTGCGCGGCAGCCTCGCACTCGAGCGTGCTGCGCGTGCGTGGGCGCTTCTGAACGAGCGCGACTACGTCGTTCCAGAGGACATCGAGACCCTGTTCCTTCCCGTCATCGGCCACCGCATCCTCTTCACCCCCACATTCCTGGTCGAGATCCGCAAGCACGGGCGGAAGGAGGCGGCGCAGAGGTTCGTGGAGCAGTGCTTCGAGCTGGCTGCTCGGCCCCAGTCTGCACTCACCGGCGAGGTCGTCGAGTTCACGAGTGAGCGCAGCGACTGACCTCGCGTTTCCGCTTCTCCCCCGGCGCCGGCTGATCGGCCTCGCGTTCGGCGCCGTGCACAGCGCGCGCCGTGGAACCGGCTCCGACGTTGCCAGCTCCCGTCCGTACCAGCCCGGCGACGACATCGGCGCCATCGACTGGGGCGCCTCGGCGCGCCTTTCATCCGCCCGTGGGTCGGACGAGTTCGTCATTCGCGAGCGGTACGCGGAGGAGGCGCCGAGGGTCGTGATCATCGCCGACCGCCGCCCGGCGATGAGCCTCTACCCGGCGGGTTATCCGTGGTTGTCCAAGCCGGATGCCATGGTCAGCGCCGGGATGATCATCGCCGACAGCGCGGCGAAGGCACGCGGGCTGATCGGCTACCTCGACTACGCAAGCGCGGCGACGGCGAGCGAGGACGCCGACGCCGAGGTCCCGTTCTGGCGCCCGCCCCACGCGAAAGCCGATTTCTGGCGGGTGAGGGAGTCGCATCTCCTGTATCCGCTCTACGGCGCGCCGGACGACAGCATCGAGCTCGCGTTCGAGCATCTTGCTCCGCTGCGCCGTTCTCTCCCTGCCGGAACATTCGTGTTCATCCTGTCCGACTTCCTCTCGCCGCCGAGCGAGGAGGCATGGGCGCGCATCGTCGAGCACCCCTGGGAGCTCGTGCCCGTCGTGATCCAGGATCCCGTTTGGGAGCAGAGCTTTCCGGACGTCTCGTCGGTCGTCATGCCGCTTGCAGATCCGCGAACCGGCAAGCTCCGGCTCGTTCGTCTCACTCAGAAGGAAGCCCGGGAGCGGCGAGCGGCGAATGAACGGCGACTGAAGGAGACGCTCGCGTTCTTCGAGGGCTTCGGCCTCGATCCCGTGCTCGTTTCCACGAGCGATCAGGAGGCGATCTATACGAGCTTTCTCCAGTGGGTGGCCCTACGACAGCAGGGGGTGCGGGACTCGTGGTGAGAGCCCCTAGATTCTCTGTAACCGTGGCTGCCGGCGTGGCTGCCGTCCTGGTACTCGCCGTTGCCGCGGCCGCCATCAATCCGGTGCCCGGCGGGTTCCGTCGCGACCGGCAGCCGATCATCGGCATCACGAGCCTGGAGCCCTCGCAGCACCTGTTCGGGGACCCGGTGCGCGCCCGGGTCCAGCTGCTCGTCGACGGCGAGCGTGCCGATGCAGAGACGCTGAAGATGAAGGTGAGCTTCGGGGCATACCGTCAACTGGGTCCGATGCGCCTGACTCGGAGTCGGAGTGGCCAAAAAACGCTGCTGGTCTACGAGTACCGGATCGCGTGTCTGACCGCGCGTTGCCTCCCGCAGGGAATCCGCAACATCGAATTCCCATCCGTCGAGATCACCTACGTGCAGCTCGGGGTGGCTCCCAGGCCCCTGACCATCAGCCTCCCGTGGCAGCCGCTCCGGGTCGCGGGACGCCTCGATCCCGAGTTTCTCTCCACCGCACTGCCGCGTGCCGAGATCCGCAATCTGCCCGCTGTGACATACCGCTTGCCACCAAGAACGGTGGTCATCGCCGCGGGGATCCTTGCCGCCGTCTTTGCGCTCGGGGCAGCTTTGCTGATCCTTCGCTGGCTTCCGCTCGGACGCCTGACCGCTCTGCTCCATCTCAAACGCGCCGATCGCCGCTCCCCCCTAGAGAAGGCCCTTGCACATGCGCAGGCGTCAGCCGAGGCCGGCAGGCCAGAAGAGGGCCGTCGCGCGCTCGAGCGGGTCGCGGTCGAGCTTCGTCGGGCCAAGGACTCCGACCTCGCTCTGGCCGCCAGCCAGCTCGCCTGGTCGGTGGACAAACCTGTCCCGGCGGGTGTCGGCGCCCTGTCTGACGACGTGCGCCGTCGGATCTCGGAGAACGGGCACTGATGCTTCGCCGTCAAGGGATCCCGCTCTCGGACGTGCATAGCCTGGCCGGGTCCGTGAGACGGACGGCCATCGTGCGCTGGGTTCTCGCCGGCGCCCTCGTTGCGACACTGCTCGCCGCTGCCTCGCTCGGGCGAATGCCGGGGAGCTCGACGGTTTCGCTGGCCCGGGGTGGCCAGAGCGGCATGATCGTGCTCGACCTCTCGGCGAGCATCGGCGATCCCAATCAACGGCTGCGGGATCCGTTCGAGTACCTGGCCGCAACCGGCCAGGAGTTCGGCCTCGTCCTCTTCTCGAATGTCGCGTACGAGGCGATCCCTCCCGGCACCGCTTCGAGCGAGCTGCGCCAGTACCTACGTGCGCTGACGCCGTTTCCCGACATCTGCATCGTCGGTGTGGCTCCCTGTCCTCCCGGAGCTCATCGGGTTCAGCCGGGCTCCGCTGAGTTCGAGGAGGTCCGACGGCGGTCTGCCTCGCCCTGGGCAGACAGCTTTCGGGCGGGGACGAGGATCTCCACGGGGCTCCAGCTCGCACGACAGGTGCTCGACCGTCATGGGCAGGCCGATCGCGGCGTCCTGCTGATCAGCGACCTCGACGATGCGCTGCAAGATCTGCCCGACCTCCTGAAGGAGCTGACCACCTACAAGCGCCGCGAGATCCCGCTGCACCTGGTGGCGCTGTCGCCGTATCAGGACGACCGCGCATTCTTCGAGCGCGCGGTCGGCAAAGAGGCGTTCGTCGACCAGGCCGACCTCGCCCCGTCGCGGCTCGCCGAGCAACGTCATCGTGCGCGCGCGGGCCTTCCGGAGGGACTCGCGGGACTCACGCTGCTTCTCCTGATGTTGATAGCGGCGAACGAACACTTCTGTGGTCGCCTCGCTTGGCGATCTCGCCGTCCCGAGGATGGTGACGCATGAGGCGAGCGCTTCGAATCGTCGTTCGAGTCCTTCCGGTGGTCATCCTTCTCGGGCTGGCCGCGCTCGCGGCGCTTGTCGCCCGCGACGTGCGCGCCGTCGAGCGCTCGTTGGCCAAGGACGACATGGCATTCGTCCGGTTCACCGGACAGCGATTCGGCGAGCACGAGTGGTCGACGGACCCGATGCTTCCGTTTGCGGAGCGCGCCTTCGGTGTCGAGGACGATCTGCTCTTCCGGCGCGCACTGGAAGCCTTTCAGAGGGATGCTCGTCGACAGCCCAACCCGTACGACTATCTCCGTCCGACGCTCGTCGACGACGCGCGCGCCGTGCTCGCGGACGCCGAGAGCGCAGATCTTCCGGCTGCCCTGCGCTCGCGCGCTGCGAACCTGGACGGGGCTCTCACCCACCATCAGGTCCTCCAAGACCCCGATAAGGCCCGCGCTCTGGTCAGGGAGAGCATGGAGGACTTTCGGCGTGCGATTGCGATCGATCCAATGAACGAGGAGGCCAAGCACAACCTCGAGTTGCTCCTCCGTTTGCCGACGCCCCCCTCCCGCCTCTTCGTCCGCGAGGAGAACCCACTGGAGCGGCTGCTGGGGCGAGGCGCCCCGGGAGCCGAGTCCCGGCGAGGCCAGGGCTACTGAGCGTCTTCTTCCTCAGTCCTCTCGCCGGAGCGGTCACGATCGCGGCCGCCGTGCCGCTTGCGGCCTACGTACGTGGTGAGCAGCGTGCGGCCCGGGTGAGGGGCATCCTTCGCCTCGCAGCGCCGGCGGGGTCGCAGCGGACGTTAGGCGCCGTGATCGTGGCGCTCGCGGTTCTCGGGGGAATCGGAGCCGCCCAGCCCGTGATCGAGCGAACTCGTACGCAGGCTGTACGCGCCGACGCCCAGGCTTTCCTGGTGGTGGACACCTCCCGGTCGATGCTGGCCAGCTCCCGGCCTGGTACCCCGACACGGTTCGACCGCGCGCGGGCTGCCGCGATCCGGGTCAGGGACGCCCTCCCAGAGGTCTCGGTGGGACTCGCATCTCTCACCGACCGTGTTCTACCGCTGGTCTTCCCGACCACGAGTCGGGACACGATCGAGTCGGCGCTCCGCCTCTCCCTCGGAGTGGATCGGCCACCATCATCGGAGGGCGGCGGTGTTCTCGCCACGAACTTCGGTGCCCTCGGGGCAGTAGCGAGCCGGAATTTCTTTTCCGGTCCCGCGCGCAGGCTGGTGATCGTGTTCACCGACGCCGAGACGATCGACTACGACGAGGGGCGGCTATCAAACGCCTTCACCGACGGCCGCGCAGAGCTCCTGGTCGTCCGCGTCTGGCGGGAGGGCGAGCGCGTGTTCGGCCCAGGGGGCGCACCGGAGCCGTACCGGCCGGATCCGAGCAGCGCTGCATCGGCCCAGCAGCTCGCCACGCTCATCGAGGGCAGGGCATTCGACGAGGACGAAGTCGACCAGGCGCTCGGCGCGGCCCGCGAGATGATCGGAGAGGGAGGCACGGTCATTCAGGTTGAGAAGGCGAGCATCGAGCCGCTCGGGCCCTACGTCTTCCTCGCCGGCCTGATTCCCCTCGGTTTCCTGCTCTCGCGTAGGAACTTCGCGTAGTCGCTCAACCGGCCGAGATGAGGACGACGCCCGCGAGCGCCGCTACGACGCCGAGCTGTTGCAGCCGGTCGACTCTCTCTGAGAGCACGATCGCCGCCAGTCCGACGGTCATGACCGGGTAGAGAGTCGCGAGCACGGAGACGATGCTGACGTCTCCCTGACTCGACGCGGCGGCGAAGAGAACGTTGCCCAGCGTGTCGGCGACACCGATCAGGGCGATCGTCCAGAGGCTTCCGCGGGCGGCGGTGAGCGGCGGACGGAAGGCGAGCCACAGCATGAGAGCGATGACGCCGAAGGAGACACGGAAGACGAAGGCCCAGAGGAAGTGTTGTTCGCTCGCCTCGTGCATCGGGACGTAGTAGCCGCCGAAGCCGATCACAGCGGCGATGGCCCAGGGCACGCCGGCGGCGACCCGAGCGGCGCGACCCCCTCCTCGCTCGAAGGAGGCGAGGGCAACGCCTGCGAGGGCGAGGCCGAATCCGGCGAGGTGCGTGCGTGAGACGTCGTCGCCGGTCGCGATCCCGAACGTGACCGGCACGACGGCGGCTACTGCGACGATCGGAGCGACGACGCTGATCGAGCCCACCGCCATTCCGCGGTAGAAAGACGCCAGGCCGACGCATCCGAATAGGGCTGCCAGGACGGCCCAGAGGACGGACGAGCCCGGGGGCGAGTCCTCCGCTATCGCGACGACGAGGCCGATTCCCGCAATGCCGGAGACCTGGGCGAGAAGGAGGACGACGAGGAGCGGAACCGTCCGGCTCTTGAGGCCGCCCAGGAAGTCGGCGAGACCCCAGGCGATGCTCGCCCCGAGCGCGCACGCGGCTGCCAGCATCGGCTAGATGGTTGATGCCACGATCTAGTCCGGGACGGGGCGGGTCGCGGCGACTGCGTCGAGCTGATTGGCGTGGTAGAGCACTGCGGCCTCTGCTGTGCGCGTTGCCCGCGGATCGTGGTGAACGGCGACCGCGTGGATCACCTCGGCGAGCGCGGCAGGCTCGAGATCCCCGGCCTTGAACTCGATCAGCCGGATGCCGAGCTGGACGTGACCGAGCAGCCGACCCTCGTCGGAAGGCCGAAAGGATGGCGCCCGGCCGAGCTCCAGTGTCCTCCCGGCGTCGTGCAGGAGTGCAGCGGCGACGAGCAGGTCGCTCCGCAGCCTCGGATGAACCTGCGCCGTCTCCCGGCAGAGCGTCGCCACGGCGACCGTGTGCTCCAGGAGCCCACCGGCGTAGTCGTGGTGGTTCTCCGGGCTGGCCGGTAGCTCTCGCAGTCGAGTGCGATAGGCCTCGTCTCCGAGGAACCGGCCGACGAGCGTCCTCAAGCCGTGGTGGGAGAGCTCGCCGCCGAGAAACTCGAGGAAACCGTCGAGCTCGTCGGCGTCGCGCCGCATGGCCGGCGTGAGCGCGGCCGCATCCTGGCCCTCGGCGTGCTCAAGCGTGCGGACCTCCAGCTGCAGGCGGTCACGGAACTTGTCCACCCGTCCGAGAACGCGAACGGCGTCTCCCTCGCCGAACCTCGAGTCGAGGAGCTCGACGTCGTTCCAGACGCGTGCCTCGATCCTCCCGCTCGGGTCGACGAGCTCGAGCGCGAGGTAGTCGGAGCCGGCTTTGGTGCGCCGCCGTTCTTTGCGCGAAACCGCATACGTGCCCTCCACGATGCGGTTCTCCGCGAGCTCGGCGATCGCACTCACGGCCCGAGTCTAGGGCGGCACCAGGATGGTACGGTGGCCCGGATGGCGGTCGTGAAGCCGATCCGGGCCGTTCGCTACGACGAGTCTGTGGCCGGCCCGCTGGATCAGCTGGTCGCCCCTCCCTACGACGTGATCGGCCCGGATGAGCGCGCTGATCTCCAGGCCCGAAACCCGTACAACGTCGTCCACCTGACACTGCCCGACGACGAAGGCGAGGCCGCTGCGCTGTGGCGCGACTGGCGGAGCGCGGGTGTCCTCGTTCGAGAAAAGGAGCCTTCGTTCTGGGCGCTCGAGCAGGTGTACGTCGGGCCGGACGGAGTCGAGCGGTTGCGGCGCGGGCTCGTCGCGGCCCTGAGGGTCGAGCCCTACGAGAGCCGGGTCGTGCTCCCGCACGAGCGCACCCATGCGGAGCCCAAGGAAGGGAGACGCCGCCTGCTCGAGGCGCTCGACGCGCACGTCGAGCCGATCTTTCTCCTCTACGACGGCGAGCCGCCGTACGAGCACCCCGAAGGCGAGCCGGAGCTAGAGGTCGAAGGAGCCAGGCTCTGGCGAATTCCGCCAGGCAAGATCGTCGAGGCTTTCGCTCAGAAGCAGCTCCTCATCGCCGACGGCCATCACAGGTACGAGACGGCGGTCATGACGGGGGTCGAGCACATCCTCGTCGTCCTCGTCTCGACCGCCGATCCAGGCCTGACGATCTTCCCGACACATCGCATCGTCGACCGTGTGAACGGGACACCCCCGGGCTCCGGCAGCCTCGATGAGGCGGTCGCCGCGCTTCGGGCGCAGCCGTATGAGCGCGCGGCCGCCGTCCTCTACCGGAAGGGTGGCGCGGCGCTCGTCGAAGGCGATGAGGGGCAGCTCGACGTCCAGCTCGTCGAGGCGCTCGCGCCTGAGGGAGTGAGCTACACGCCGTCCATGGACGAGGCCGTCGCCGCCGTCGAGCAAGGACGTGCGGAGGGCGCGTTCATCGTCCGGCCGGCCCGCATCGAGGACGTCTTCCGTTTCTCCGAGGCCGGGCGTACGCTGCCACAGAAGACGACGTACTTCTATCCCAAGCTTCTGTCGGGCCTCCTCTTCCTTCCGTTGGACGACCGGTAGTGGAGCCCTGGCTCGAGCTGTGCCGGTCCGCGGCTCAGGACATCGACGAAGTCCTCCGCCGGCTACCCACGCGGGTGGAGCGCGAGCCGGTGCTCTCGGCGGGTGTCGGGGGCGACGACACGACGGCGATCGACGATGCCGCCGAACGGGCTGTGGTCGGGCGACTCGAGGAGCTGCACCGCCAGGGGCACGACTTCACCCTGGTCTCGGAGGAACTCGGCGAGCGCTCCTTCGGATCTTCGAGCACGTACGTCGTCGTCGACCCGATCGACGGTTCGGTGAACGCCAAGCGCGGCCTACGGAACTTCTGCCTCTCGGTCGCCGTTGCCTCCGGATCGAGCATGGCCGACGTCGAGTTCGGGTTCGTCCACGATTTCGGGACGGGCGAGGAATGGACGGCCCAGCGCGGGAAAGGCGCGTTCCTCGACGGCCAACCGCTCGGAAACGTGGGTCCGAAGGACTCGGTCGAGATCCTCGCGATGGAAGCGACGCTGGCCGCGTCCGTCGCCGATCATGCGGAGGCCCTGACCGGCTATGCACAGCGTTTCCGGATCACCGGGTCGCTGGCGCTCTCCCTGTGCCAGTTCGCCGCCGGGAGAGTGGACGCCGTGTGCTCGCTCCGGGAGGTGCGGGCGGTGGACATCGCCGCAGCGCAGCTGCTGGTCCTCGAGGTCGGCCTCTTCATCGGCTACGCCGACGCAGGGCCTCTCGAGGCCTCGCCGCTCGATACCGCCCATCGCTCGCTAGTCGTGGCGGCAGCCACCGAGGAGTTAAAAGATCGACTCGCGGAGATCCTCGTCATGTGACCTCGCACCCCTGGTCGGCTGCGGCTCCCAGGAGCGCGAGGTGACCGAGATCCGGATCGGCTGCTCCGGGTGGAACTACGCGGCCTGGCGCGAGCGGATCTACCCAAA